>NZ_APGP01000095.1:0-26643 GCF_000404025.1 Caldicellulosiruptor sp. F32 | reverse complement strand
GGGCCTCTGGGTGGAACAAGTTCTGGTACCTGTGGCAAAGACCACAATCCCTGGCGAGTTCTCAGGGTAGCGGTGGTAACGCCACTTTCCCCTGACAGGGTATTGCGTGACATGTCTGTCCTGAAATCGATATTGGTTTCAGGGCAAGTGGGGAGACCCTTGAGGGCGTGAGTTCCTGCTTCTTGGGGCAGGGGCTATAGCTTTCCCAAATACCGCCTGCTGGGGCTGGGAAAGCTTGAAAGGCGGACTACAAATACCCCAGCTATCTAAACTGTACATTTTTGTACAGTTTAGGTAACCAGGATTGAAATTGAAGACACAAAAGAAATTATTAAGACGATCTTTTGAATTTTTAGTAATTCTTCTCATCTGTTTTCCTTTGGGTATTCAAATTAGTAAACTCTTTTGGAAGCTAAAAAATCCCCTATTTGAATATCTTCAACTTGCAAGTCTTTCTTTTGCCGTATTTTTCTTTTCTATTTTCTATGTACTCAGATACAGTGCTGTTTTAAAACGATATCGACTCTCTGAGAAAAAGCAAAAACTCATTATTAACAAATTAAAGGAAGAAAAAGAAACTATTGAAAAGGGGTATATTAACAGTATTCAGATGAACAAGGAAATGACAAGTATTGTAAAAAGACTAATTGATACCCAAAGAGTACTCAAACAAAAAAATGAGTGGCTAAGAAGCTTTTTTGAGCTTACAACAGAGATTTTGAGCCTTTCAGATGCCTATGAAGTAATCAAACTACTGGGTAGTTTTGAAAGTAAGAACTTAGGATTTTTGAGAATTAGTGTATATTTCAATAATCAAGACAATGTATTTAAACATTTGTGTTATTTCGGGAAAAAAGACCCTGATGAAGATTTGCTGCTAAAAAAGGCAAGAGAAGATGTCAATATTGCTTACAAAATGGAGCAAAGGGATAATCTTCTTAAAATAGCTGTTCCAATGATATCAGAAGACAAGTGTGAAGGCGTTTGCTTTTTTACCATTAGATGTGACTTTTTAGAAAAGGAAGATATAAGTTATTACATAAGTATATGCAATTTCATAACAATAGCAATCAAAAATTCAATTTACTATTCAAATCTAAAGAAGCAGAAATTAGAGATTGAGGATTTGTATGAGAAAAGTACATATGTTAACGAAAAATTAAAAGAGACTATCGAGGAGCTAAATAAGTCAAAGGTTGAGTTGGAAAAGAAAAATGCTGAGATAGAGAGATTTTTTTACGAAATAATCCTTTGTCTGTCAAAGACAATTGAGTACAAAGATGTTTACACAAAAGGACATTGTGAAAGAGTTCAGAGTATTGCTTTAAAGATTGCAGATGAGCTTGGACTTTCTGAGGATGAGAAAGATGTTTTAAAGGTTGCCTGTCTTCTTCATGATATCGGTAAGATTGGTATCAAGGAGGAGATATTAAATAAAAAAGAGCCTTTATTACCTCAAGAGTATGAGGAAATAAAAAAACATCCGTTAATCGGATACAACATACTAAAGGATTTAGACTTTATGGAGAGAAT
This sequence comes from Caldicellulosiruptor sp. F32, assembly GCF_000404025.1. Taxonomy (NCBI): domain Bacteria; kingdom Bacillati; phylum Bacillota; order Caldicellulosiruptorales; family Caldicellulosiruptoraceae; genus Caldicellulosiruptor; species Caldicellulosiruptor sp. F32. The sequence goes on along the minus strand of NZ_APGP01000095.1, from coordinate 25,110 downwards.
ACAAAAAGTTATCTTGCAGCATCATGAAAGGGTGGATGGCAAAGGTTATCCGTATGGCTTGAAAGACGATGAGATTGATTTGTTAGCAAGAATAATTTCTGTTGCAGACGCATATGATGCTATGACATCAGACAGGCCTTATCGCAGAGCTTTTACTAAGGATGAGGCTTTGAAGGAACTTCAAAGATGTGCAGGAAGCCAGTTTGATAAAAATATTGTAGAAAAACTTCTTAGTTTGGCACAAAAAGGAATGGTGATGTTTTTATAGAAAAAAGATATAAGGTGTGTTAAAATTATTTAATATAATATTCGATGGGGTATGACAAAGAATGTATAAAGTAATCTTGGCCATAAGAAATAAAAAGCTATTTGCCATTGTTAAAAGTTCTTTAATAGAAAATGGATACTCAATTGCAGATACAGCTTCTGATTTTTCTGACTGTCTCAGAAAGATAAGGGTGTTAAAACCTGATGTAGTAATTATGGAATATGGATTTAGTATAGGAAGTATGGTTGAGATAATAGATATTCTTAAAAATGACAAAATATGCCCTGTTGTTATTCTTGCGAACCAGGCACAAAAGTCTAACATAGAGAGTGTTATTTTAGAGGATGATGAATTTAATGTATTTTTATACAGTCCATTTAACAAATGGGCTTTTATTTCTTTTGTTGAGATGGTGGTTAGAAATTGGTCAAGATTAAGAAAATTGGAAGAACACATAAAAAAACTGCAGGATGATTTAGAGACAAGAAAACTTGTTGAAAGAGCAAAAGGAATCTTGATGAAAGAGCTAAAGCTTGATGAGGAGCTTGCAATGAGAAAACTTCAAAAGCTCAGCATGGACCACCAAATGCCTATTAAAGAAGTTGCAAGAAGAATCATAGAATGGAAGATGAACAATAAACAGTAGAGGTTTCTGAGAAATGAGGGTATTAGTTTTTGGCGGATTTGACTATGAAAGGTCACGGCTTTATGTTGTAATTAGTTATTTAGAAGTCCTGCTGAGTTTGAATGCCAAGGTTATTATCTTTCCACTTAGCGAGCTTGCAAAGGGAATGATAGAGGAGTACATAAATGAATGTGAGTGTATACTTTTTTGTGGAGGTGAAGATGTTCATCCGAGGTTTTATAAAAAAGAGCCAGAAAGAGGAATAAGAAAGATAAATCTTCTTCGAGATGAGATTGAGATTGAAGCAATGAGACTTTCATATGAGCAAAACAAAAGAGTTTTAGCTATATGCAGAGGTATTCAGGTGATGAATGTTGCTTTTGGGGGGACACTTAAGCAAGACATAGACAAAGAAGGCTATATAAGCCATTTTCAAGATATGGACGGCAGGTTTGGTTATCACACGGTAGAAATTAACGGAAGGGTTTTAAAGGCGATTTTTAAACGTGAAGAGATTTTAGTCAATTCATTTCATCATCAGGTAATTGAAACTGTAGCTCAAGGCTTTTTAGTGGAGGCAACAGCAAAAGACGGTGTGATAGAGGCTATCTCAAGACATGATAGGGACTTTTTTGTGGGTGTGCAGTGGCATCCGGAGCTGATGTGGAAGCAAGACGTTTTACAGTTTGAGCTTTTCAAAGAGCTTGTCAAGGGGTGAGTAAATGACATATCAAAAGATTGGGGAAATACTTTTAAAGTATAGTGGCAAGATACTATACTCTATAATTATCTTGGTGGTTGGTCTTGTGCTTCTAAAATTTTCAAATAAGATGCTTGAAAGATGGAAAAATAGAGAAAAAAGCACTGTAATTCCATTTAACCAAAAACGGATAGACACTCTTGCGGCACTTTTTAAGAGTATTGTAAAATACTCTATATACTTCATTATGATTGTGCTTATACTTGAAAATTTTAATGTTTCAATCAAAACAATATTAGCAGTAGCTGGAATTGGAGGTTTGGCAATAGGTTTTGGTGCGCAGAGCCTTATTCGAGATGTCATAGCAGGGCTTTTTCTGATAATCGAAGACCAGCTATCTGTTGGTGACTATGTGACAATTGACGGGCGAAGTGGAATTGTAAAAGAGATGGGTATTAAAACCATTAAGATTCAGGATTATAACGGCTCAGTTCATATTATACCAAATGGTTCAATAGGTGCTATTACCAACTGGTCAAGACACAACTCAAAAGCAATTGTTGATGTGAAATTAAACACAAAGATGAGCTATGACGAGGTTTCTCAAAAATTAAAAGAGGTGTTTGAGGAAATTGAAAAAGAGTTTAAAGATGACATTGTAACACCGCCACAGATTTTGGGTATTGTTGATACTAACTGGATAGAATACACTTTAAGGATTGTGACAGAAACCAAACCACTGAAACACTGGGATGTTGAAAGAGAGATGAGAAAGAAGATTATAGAAAAACTATTTTTAAACTAAGTCTTTCTACTACAAGACAAAATTTAAGAAAGGGGAAAAAGAGAAGATATGAAGGTATCGGAGCTTTTTATGCCAACAATGAAAGAGACACCTTCTGATGCAGAGATAGAATCACACAAACTTATGCTTCGCTCAGGTTTTATGAGACAGCTTTCATCAGGTATTTACGTTTATCTACCACTTGGATACAGGGTTTTGAGAAAGATTGAAAATATTGTAAGAGAAGAGATGGACAGAGCAGGTGCTCAAGAAGTGCACATGTCAGCTTTGATGCCAAAGGAGCTGTGGGAAGAGTCTGGCAGATGGGCAGTATTTGGGCCTGAGATGTTCAAGATAAAAGACAGAAATGAAAGAGAGTACTGCCTTGGACCAACTCATGAAGAGGCTTTTACTTACATTGTCAGAAATGAGATTACATCCTACAGAGACCTTCCAAAGATTCTGTATCAGATTCAAACAAAGTTCAGGGATGAGAGAAGGCCAAGATTTGGTGTTATGCGCTGCAGAGAGTTTACAATGAAAGATGCATACTCTTTTGACATGAATGAGGAAGGCTTGGATATATCTTACAAGAAGATGTATGATGCATATGTTCGAATATTTAAAAGATGCGGACTTGATGTAAAGATTGTTGAAGCTGATACAGGCGCAATGGGTGGATCAAACTCGCATGAGTTTATGGTACCATCATCTGTTGGTGAGGCAGAGATTGCATACTGCAAGGCATGTGGATATGCTGCAAACTTGGAAAAGGCAGAGTGTTTAGATGAGCCTGTCGAAAATACCGAAGAGATAAAACAAATGCAAGAGGTCTACACTCCAAATGTAAGGACAATTGAAGAGCTTGTGAACTTTCTTAATATAGATGCAAAAAGATTTGTAAAGACAATGATCTACAAGGCAGATGACAGATTTGTCGCGGTTTTGGTCCGGGGCGACAGAGAGGTCAATGAAACAAAACTCAAAAACCTTTTAAAGGCAAATGAGCTTGAGCTGGCGAGTGTTGAAGATGTCGAGAGGATAACTGGTGCAAAGGTCGGGTTTGCAGGTCCTGTTGGACTTTCAATAGAAATCTATGCTGACAATGAGGTAAAATATCTCAAAAACTTTGTGGTGGGTAGCAACAAGACAGATTATCATATAAAGAATGTAAATCTTTCGGATTTTAAAGTAACAAAGTTTGCAGATCTTAGGAATATAACACAAGACGATCTTTGTCCAAAATGCCTATCTCAAAAAGTCACAATTGAAAGAGGAATTGAAGTAGGGCATATTTTCAAGCTCGGCACTAAATACACAGAGGCTTTTAACTGTGTGTACACAGACGAAAAAGGCGAAAAGAAACCTATGATTATGGGCTGCTATGGGATTGGCATCAACAGGACTGCCGCTGCTATAATTGAGCAGATGCACGATGAGGACGGAATAATTTGGCCAATTACTGTTGCGCCATATGAGGTAATTGTGGTGCCTGTAAACATAAAGGATGAACAGCAGAGTAAGATAGCGTTTGAGATTTATGAAGATTTGCAGAAAAAAGGCGTTGAGGTTTTAATTGACGATAGAGATGAAAGGGCTGGTGTTAAGTTCAAGGATGCAGATTTGATAGGAATTCCGTTTAGAGTAACAATTGGAAGAAAAATAGCAGATGGGAGGATAGAGGTGCGAAACAGAAGAACAAAAGAGTCGGTTGAGGTGGACATAGAATCAGCAGTTGAGTTTATTCTAAATTTAATAAATGAGGAAAAAGCAAGGTACAAAGTGTAAGTGAATACAGACGTGAAGACAGTAAAGGGAGCATTGATTGGCACTTTTCAGTGCTCCCTTTTGTTTTTATGGCTATTTTCGTTACTTTACAAAAAATTAAAAGAAAGGAGATTTGAATAATATGAAGATAATCGATGTAAGCCTTGACATCTCCAATGAAACCATTTCATTTCCAGGTGATCCAAAAGTTGAAGTAAAAAGAGTTTTTGACATCACAAAAGGTGATATTGCAACAGTGAGCAAACTCTCTTTGTCTTCACATACAGCAACACATATAGACGCACCTGCACATTTTATAAAAGGTGGGCTGACAGTTGACAAAATTCCTCTTGAACACCTAATGGGCAAGGTAAAGATTTTCGAGGTGCCAGAAGAGGATAGGATAACAAGGAGCTTTCTTGAGAAAAAGCATATTGAAAGAGTGAAAGCTATATTTTTCAAGACAAAAAACTCACAGTATTTAAATTCAAGCAAATTTTACGAAAAATATACGAGCCTTTCGCTTGATGCAGCAGAGTATCTCATAGAAAAGGGAGTAAAAGTTGTAGGCATTGATTACCTCTCAATAGAAGAGTTTGGTTCGGAAGATTATTCTGTTCACAAAAGCCTTCTTTCAAGTGGAATAATAATCATTGAAGGCTTAAGTTTGCTTAATGTTACAGAAGGTGAATATGAGTTTATAGCTTTGCCCTTGAGAGTAAAAGGTTGTGATGGTGCCCCTGCAAGGGTAGTTTTAATAGAAAGATAGATATTGTACCATATTATACCATTTAAAAAGGCACCAGTTTGGTTAAATAAATATTAAGGTGTCTTTTTTATTACTGTAAATGGTTTGTCGAGGAAAAGGAGTGAATTTAAAAATGTACTTTAAAGATAGAGTTGACGCAGGAAGGAAATTGGCAGAAAAATTAAAATCATTCAAGGAAAGACAAGATGTGACTCTTTTTGCAGTTCCAAGAGGTGGGATAGTTGTTGCAAAAGTGATTGCAGACCAGCTTAAACTGCCTTTAGATATAGTCTTAGCAAAGAAGATTGGAGCACCTTTCAACAGAGAATTTGCTATTGCAGCGGTTGATATAAACGGAGATATTGTTTTAAACAGTGAGTATGTAGAATATTTTTCAATGAAAGAGGAGTATATAGAACACCAGAAGGAAAAGGTTTTGGAGAGCCTCAAACAACAGCTTGTCAAGTACAGAGGAAAGCTGGAGTATGAGAACTTGGAAAATAGAATAGCAATAATAGTTGATGATGGCATAGCAACAGGGGCAACCACAAAAGCTTGCATAAGATTTCTTTCCAAATTAAATCCTAAACACATTTATATCGCAACTCCAGTGATTGCTCCATCAACACTAAAAGAACTTGAAAAAGAGTGTGATGGCATTTTTTATCTTATCAGCAGAGAACCTTTCTATGCAGTTGGTCAGTTTTATGTTGACTTTTCAGAAGTTTCAGAAGATAGTATTAAAAAGCTTTTGAGCTAAAAATTTTTAAGAGTTGTGTGCACAAAAATGTTAACATAAAGAAGGTTTTTGTGGTATTATAGAATCAACAAGACTATGTTGTTAAAGTGGGATGAAAAAGATGGATTTTTATAGGATAGGTGATAAAGTTATAAGCCTTCAGAAAATAATTGATGAGGTTAAAAGAATTCTTGATCTGCGTCAAAAGGGGCTTTCACAAATAGAGGTTGCTGAAAAGCTGAAAGTTGACAGGTCATTTATTTCAAAGCTTGAGGGTCTGGATGAGGTCAGAAAAGGCAAAAACATAGCAGCAATAGGCTTTCCTATAAAGAACAAACAAGAGGTTGAAGAAGTTTTGCAAAGTTATGGAATAAACTACTATCTATTGATGACAGAAGAAGAGAGAAATGATTTCATAAATTCACTTTCGGCAGCACAGCTTCTGAATATTATGGGAGAGTATATTAACAACTTTAAGAGTTTTGACATTGTAATTGCAATGGGTTCAGACTTTAGACTTAACTGGTTCAAAGCTTTTTTAAATTGCGAGGTCATAACAATTCCCCTTGGGAAATCTCCTTTAAAGTATGATGTTGAAGTAGATATAGAGACTCTTAAAAAGATTTTGGATACAATTACGCAGTAGAAAAGAGGCGATGATTTTTAATGAAGAGGGTAGTAAGTGTCAGTATTGGTTCAAGTAAAAGGAACCACAAAGTTTTTGCAAATATCAAAGGGGTGGAATTTGAAATAGAGAGAATTGGGACAGATGGAGATATAAAAAAAGCAATTGAGATTATAAAAAGTCTTGATGGAAAAGTGGACGCATTTGGCATGGGCGGAATTGACATTGTACTTTATGGCGGCGGGAAAAACTACGTAATCAGAGAGGCTATTCCTATAAAAAATGCTGCAAAAAAGACACCACTTGTCGATGGTACAGGTGTTAAAAATACATTTGAAAAATGGGTAATAAAATACCTTCAAGAAAACAATATCATAGACTTCAAAGGGAAAACTGCTCTTGTTGTATGTGCGCTTGACAGGTACAAACTTGCAGAAGGGCTTTATGAGGCAGGTTGCAAACTCTTGCTTGGTGATGCACTTTTTGCGCTTGGAATTCCTTTTATGATAAAAAGCTTAAAGACCTTTTACTATCTGGCTGCCTTGCTTGTTCCGTTTATTATTAAACTTCCGTTCAGTATGCTATATCCTAATGATGATAAAAAAGAGCAAGATCCTAAAAATTTACAGAAGTATTGGAAATACTACGAAATTGCAGATATTATAGCAGGTGATTATAAATACATTCAAAAGTACATGCCAGATAGTTTAGAAGGCAAGATAATAATTACTAATACTATTACAAAAGAGGATGTTGAGGACCTTAAAGCAAGAAAACTCAAAATGCTTGTTACAACAACACCGGAGTTTGATGGCAGGTCATTTGGTACGAATGTTGTTGAGGCAATACTTGTTGCCTTAACTGGGAAGCGGTTAGAAGAAATGAGCCAGCAAGAAGTAGAGAAGCTTATAAAAGAGATTGATTTTAAACCAAGAGTGGAAATATTCTATTAATAGATAAAAAATTATGGTTTGGGTTGATTGAAATTTTTACAGTGACATTTTTATTATATGGTGATGAAGAAATATTTTTAAAGGGATCCCCTAAATACTTTCCCAAAATATTAAAAAAGATTCTTCTCAGAAGGTCTCTGCCAAAATATGAAGAGTATATAAGATATATAAACAACATAGAGGTAAAACTTGAATTTTTTATTTTTCCGAAGATAGAAAAGATGACAAAAAAATCTTCGAGGATATACAACTATATTCATCATCAAAGGTCAAATAGCATAGTATTTCTTGACAAGTATTATCATACAAATATCTACATAAACTGTTATCTCACATATTATGTATTAAGGAGCATTTTGAGAAAATATGGATCGACTTTAAAAAATAAGAAAATAGGTGTAATGGGGATTGAAAAAGCAAGAAAAACAGGTTTTCTCTATGAAATTGCAGAGCAGGTTGAAGTTTTATATGTCTTGAGTACTACTCAGCGATTTGAAAGGATAGCCGATGAGCTTTTGGGCGAGTTTGGGACTGTGTTAGTAAAGGCTTATAACTGTGAAGAGATTCTGAATAAAATGGATATTGTTTTTGTGTTTGAGAATATAGAATGTCAGCCTCATCAAGAAAGGATTATAGTATGTTATCCTGAACAAGGAATTATTGAAGATGGGATATTTACAAAAAGGTTTATCTCATTAGATAATGTCAAGGTTGATTTTCTGCCTTTAAAAGAGATTGTTGTGTATGATAAAACGCCTTTTTGCAGTCTTTCACCGGCTATGATAGGAGTTTTGAGTGAGAAACTTCTTTTTACTTATATTACCAGCTTTTCAGAAGCTAAGAGTGTATTTACAAAAAGCTTTTTTGATGTTAAAATAGAATTCAAGTGAAAGTAAATAAAGTAAAAAGTGGTCAGAAAAGAGCAAAAAGTTTGCTCTTTTCGGGCCTGAGCAAAATCAGGCAGCAGGAGAAAAAAGCCTGCGGGACCCATGTTTTTATTAAAACATGAGTCTTCGCAGGATTTTTTTATTCTAAAGCCTCCATTTATAAAAAAGCTAATTTTAGAAAGGAGTTTGAAGAATAGTTTATGGATAAGCAGGGAGCTGCACTTTTGTCAGTTTTTTCAAACACCACATTGATTTTATTTAAACTGATTGCAGGAGTAGTAATGGGGTCGGTCTCTGTTATTTCAGAGGCTATTCACTCAGGGATTGACCTATTGGCAAGTATTATTGCATATTTTTCTATAAGACAGGCAAAAAAACCTGCAGATAGCGACCATCCTTTTGGGCACGGCAAATTTGAAAACGTCTCGGGTGCCTTTGAGGCCATTTTGATATTCTTGGCAGCTACTCTGATAATTTATGAGGCCATAAAGAAAATAATACACAAGGGGGAGATTGAGAGTATAGAGGCAGGTATTGGGGTTATGCTAATTTCAGCTATTGTCAATCTTTTTATATCTTCAAAACTCTTTAAGATTGCCAAAAAAACCGACTCTGTTGCTTTAGAAGCTGATGCAATGCATCTTTTTACTGATGTATTTACTTCATTTGGTGTATTCTTAGGACTTCTTGTAATCAAATTTACACATATATACATCTTAGACCCAATAATAGCTATAATTGTTGCACTGATGATAATAAAGGCTTCTGTAGAGCTTACGCAAAAAGCTTTGTGTGACCTTGTTGACAAGAGTCTTCCTCAAGAGGAGGTAAAAGTGATAGAAGATATCATCAAGAAATACTCGCAGGTGACAAGCTATCACAAGCTCAGAACAAGAAAGAGCGGCGATAGAAGAGAGATTGATGTTCATATACGAATGGAGAACTCAACAACTTTGATTGATGCACACAATCTTTGTAATATGATTGAGGATGAGATTAAAAATGCCCTGCCAAACTCTTATATAACAATTCATATAGAGCCAGAGGATGAAAAGTGAAATCTCAACTTTTCTTTCTTGACATAAAAAGTCCTTTGATTTATAATTGACAAAAGTTAAAATGTTCAAGCATAAATTATATATCAATAAACTAAAATTAATCTTAAAAACGAGATTTCAATTTTCTTCATAGAAAAAGGGGAGGAAAAAATGGCAAGAGAAATGGATACAGCAAAGTTTCAACTTTCACGTGAGGCTTATGAAAAGTACTTAAAAGAGCTTGAAAATCTAAAGACTGTTAAAAGAAAAGAGGTTGCTGAAAAGATAAAGATTGCACGTTCATTTGGTGACCTTTCCGAAAACTCTGAGTACGATGAAGCAAAAGCAGAACAGGCAGCTTTGGAAGAGAGGATTGCATACTTAGAAAAGCTTATAAACAATGCAAAAATAATTGACAAAGATGAAGTTTCAACTGACTTTGTGGGGATTGGTACAAATGTAAAGATTCAAAATGTAGATACAGGTGAGATTGTTGAGTATTCCATTGTTGGCTCAAAAGAGGCAAATCCATTTGAGTTTAAGATTTCTGATGAGTCACCTGTGGGCAAAGCGTTAATGGGCAAAAAAGTTGGAGAAGTTGTGGAAGTTACTGTTCCTGCTGGAAAGTTCAGATATAAGATACTTGAAATATCGAAATAAAAAGACGGAGTTGGTGAAAGGATATGCAGGAGTTTGAGTTTACACAAGAGGAACTAAACGAGCAGATACAAAATAGGATAAAGAAACTAAGAGAACTTCAGCAAAATAAGTACAATCCATACGAAAAGGTAAAGTATGATTCTACTCATTATTCAACAGAGATTAAAGAAAATTTTGAGAAATTTGAAGGTCAGTTTGTCTCTGTTGCAGGAAGAATGCTATCAAAAAGGGGTCATGGTAAAGCTTCATTTGTTGATATTTTGGACCCAAAAGGGAAAATTCAAATTTATATTAAAATTGATGAAGTTGGCGAGGAGAAATACCAGGAGTTCAAAGAATACTATGATATTGGCGATATTATAGGTGTCAAAGGTGAGGTCTTCAAGACACACAAAGGCGAGATTTCAATCAAGGCTAAAGAAATTGAGATGCTTACGAAGTGTCTTAGGCCTCTTCCTGAAAAATGGCACGGCTTGAGGGATGTAGATACAAGATACAGAAAAAGATACCTTGATCTGATTGTAAATCACCAGGTGAGAGACACATTTATTAAAAGGAGCTTAATAATTCGCTCAATCAGAAAATATTTAGACGACAGAGGCTTTTTAGAGGTAGAAACGCCGGTTTTAAGCCCTATTGCAGGTGGTGCTGCTGCAAGGCCATTTATTACTCACCACAACGCACTTGACATTGACCTGTACCTTAGAATAGCAACAGAGCTTCATTTAAAAAGGCTTATTGTTGGCGGGTTTGATAAAGTTTACGAGCTTGGTCGTGTGTTTAGAAACGAAGGTATTTCAATCAAGCACAATCCAGAATTTACAACAATTGAGATTTATCAGGCCTATGCTGATTATAAAGATATGATGAATTTAACCGAAGAGCTAATAACAACTGTTGCAGAAGAGGTTTTGGGAACGTTAAAAATAACATATCAAGGGCAAGAGATTGACTTGACACCACCTTGGCAAAGGCTTACAATGATTGAGGCGATAAAAAAATATGTAGGAGTTGACTTTTCACAGGTATCTTCTTTGGATGAGGCAAGAAAGATTGCAAAAGACCTTGGTATTGAAGTTGAGGAAAACTGGCAGATAGGTCACATTATAAACGAGGTTTTTGAGCAAAAGGTTGAAGACTTTTTAGCTCAGCCAACATTTATTATGGACTATCCAGTTGAAGTATCACCGCTTGCAAAGAGGAAAAAAGGCAACCCACAGTTTACAGAAAGGTTTGAACTTTTCATAACATGCAGGGAGATTGCGAACGCTTTTTCGGAACTAAACGATCCGTTTGACCAAAAAGAAAGGTTTTTAGAACAGCTGAAGGAAAGGCAAAGAGGTAACCAAGAAGCTCACATGATGGACGAGGACTTCATAGAAGCGTTAGAGTACGGAATGCCACCGACAGGTGGGCTTGGCATTGGAATTGACAGGCTGGTAATGCTTTTAACAGATTCTTACTCTATCAGGGATGTTTTGCTCTTCCCGACAATGAGACCAAAAGACTAACCAAGAAAGGGGCAGTTGTTTTTTCAAAAGATAGCTGCCCCTTTTTTTAGACACCTATTTTGGATTGTGTTATAATAGTAAAGGATACAATAGAGGTTAAAGGAGATAAATCTTTATGAAGATAGCGATTCCACATGCACTTTTATATTACTATTATTTTCCGCTGTGGGATACCTTGTTTAAAGAGCTTGGCTTTGAAGTAGTTGACACTGGAATAACAAATAAAGACATTCTTGATAAAGGCTCTAAAGCTGCTGTGTCTGATATTTGTGCGCCAATTAAGATTTTTACCGGACATGTAATAGAGGGTCTTGAAAAGGCAGATTATGTATTTGTACCAAGATTTGCACGAATAAGAAAACCGGAATATTTTTGTCCTAAGTTTATGGGACTTCCTGATATAATTGAAGGAACTGTTGAGGGAAGTCATGGAAGAGTTATTTCGCCAATAATAAATGAAAAAAACAATGAAGATATTAGCTCACCAAAAACATATGATGTATTGACAGATATATTTGGGTTTTCACACAGAGAAATAAGGCTTGCCTTAAAAAAGGCTGAGGAGGTATTTTTAAGGTTTAAAAATTTGCTTCACAGTGGACTTAGCTGTGACAAGGCACTTGAAAGCTATAAGCTACAGCGATGGGAAAAGGATTTGGGAAAGGTCAAAAAAGATGGAGAAGTGACAATTGCTGTTTTAGGATATGTCTATGATGTTTATGACTCATTTATCAGCATGGATGTAATAAAAAAACTGGAAGCAATGAATGTGAATATAAAAACCTTTGAAATGGTACCAATAGATATTGCATATGAAAACCTCAGACACTACAGAAAAAGGCTATTCTGGACGTTTTCAAACAGGGTACTTGGCGCAGGTCTTTTCTATCTCAAAGACCCAGAGGTTGATGGTTTAATTCACGTGACAGCGTTTGGATGTGGCCCTGATGCCATTGTTGGAAGGTTTTTGCAGTATGAAAGCGATGTTGCAGGGAAGCCTTTTACGACCTTGAGGGTGGATGAGCACACAGGCGAAGGGCATATGATAACAAGATTAGAGGCATTTGTGGATATGCTAAAGAGAAAGAAATGGGCAAGTGTTTCGCGTGGAGTTTAGTGCGGAGGTAATTAAAATGAAGGTATCGTTTCCGTATATGGGTTCGGCGATTGTATATAAAAAACTTTTTGAGTTTTTAGAGCATGAGGTTATAATGCCCCCAAAACCAACGCAGAGGACAATGGACCTTGGTGTAAAATACTCACCCGAGTTTGCTTGTATTCCTTTAAAGATGGTCATGGGCACATACTTAGAGGCTATTGAAAAGGGCGCAAAGGTGCTTGTGACTTCTGGTGGGCACGGACCTTGCAGGGCAGGTTTTTATGGTGACACTCACAGGAACATTTTAAAGTCGCTTGGTTATGACGATGTTGAACTTATAATATTCGACGCACCACAGGATAACTGGAAGGCATTTTGGAGAAATGTCCAAAAAATCCGAAATGGTGTTCCATGGCCTAAAGTAATAAACAGAATGTATACATTATACAGGTTTGTCCAGAAGTTAGATGAGCTTGAAAAGATGGTTCAAAAGATAAGACCTTATGAAATCAATAAAGGTCAGACAACTCAAGTGTGGAATGAGATCCAAGAAAAGTTTGACAAGATAAAGACGCGAAAAGAGCTTTATAAGGCATATGAAGAGTGTAAAAAAATGCTTCTTAGCATTCCAACAAAAGAGGTTGATGAGAAAGACAAAATTAGAGTTGGAATTGTTGGTGAGATTTACGTTGTTATGGAAAGTTCAATTAATTTTGGCATAGAAGAGATTTTAGGAAATCTTGGTGTTGAGGTTGAAAGAAGCTTATATCTTTTTGAGTGGATAAACGACAATTTGGTCCCATGGGCACTTCGGCCGAAGAGGTTTAAAGAGATAATTAAAAAAGGACAAAGATATATAAAGATTCTGATAGGTGGGCATGCAGTTGAAACAGTTGGACATATTATAGACTTTAAAGAAAGAGGGTTTGATGGAATTGTACACCTAATGCCGTTTGCATGCTTGCCTGAGCTTGTGACACAAAGCTTGATTCCAAAGATTTCAAAAGAGGTTGATATTCCAATTCTATCTTTGCCAATTGATGAGCAAACAGGAAAGGCAAATATGCTAACAAGAATAGAAGCCTTTGTTGACCTTTTGAGAAATAGAAAGAAAGGAAAGACAAATGAGGTGCTTGTAAATAATCTCCAACAACATGCTGATGAAGAAAGGGTTGTCATGGTATGAAGAGTATTTACATAGGCGTTGATGTTGGTTCTGTGTCTACAAATGTTGTTGCGATTGACAAAGATGTAAATGTCCTTTTTAAGACATATATCAGGACAAATGGGCAGCCAATTGACTCTGTTAAAGAGGGAATACGGCAACTAAAAGAGAGTCTTGGAGATGTTGAGGTCTTAGGGGTTGGCACAACTGGTTCAGGCAGACAGCTTGCAGGAGCAATCTTGGGTGCGGATGTTATAAAAAACGAAATAACAGCACATGCGACAGCCACAATCCATTTTGTTCCAAATGTTAGGACAATCTTTGAGATAGGAGGACAGGACTCAAAAATAATAATTATCAAGGACCAGATGGTTGTGGACTTTGCAATGAACACTGTATGTGCAGCTGGCACTGGTTCTTTTTTGGACCATCAGGCTGAAAGGCTAAAAATTCCAATTGAGCAGTTTGGTGACTTGGCACTGTCAGCAAAAAATTCTGTCAGGATTGCAGGAAGGTGTACTGTGTTTGCAGAGTCAGATATGATTGCAAAGCAGCAGTTTGGATTTTCAAAGGCTGAGATTATAAGAGGACTTTGCGATGCGCTTGTGAGAAATTACTTGAACAATGTTGGAAGGGGCAAAAACTTAGAACCACCGTTTGTTTTCCAGGGCGGAGTTGCAGCAAACAAAGGTATAAAAGCCGCATTTGAAAGAGAACTAAAAAGTGAAATTATTGTCCCCGAACACTTTAACGTTATGGGGGCAATAGGTAGCGCAATATTGGCAAAAGATTATATTGAGAAAACCAAAGCAAAGACAAAATTCAGAGGCTTTGATGCAGCAGATATTGAATTTACAACCTCATCTTTTGAGTGCAAAGGATGTTCTAATAGGTGTGAGGTTGTAAAAGTCTCAATGGAAGGAAAAGTTATTGCAATGTGGGGAGACAGGTGCGGCAAGTGGACAAATTCTTTATAAAATATTTTCTCAATAAAATATTTTCCCAGCCATGGGCGAATCCCATGGTTTTTTAGTTTTCAATGAAAAATTTTTATATATTCTCACCAAAAAAGTGATATAATAAAACTAAAGAAACATTTAAAAAGGTACCATGCCATGTCCGAGGGGTAAGAGATTATATAAGATCACTTCTTTTAAAGATGTGCGCGATAGAGTCCTACCCTGGCAAAGAGGAAGAGCTGAAAGAGTTTGTAGAAAATGAACTGAGTGAGATGCTGGTTTTCTATGATGATGACAAGCAAAACAATCTATTTGGTGAAAGAGGAAAAAATCCAAAAGTACTTTTAAATGCCCATCTTGACTCTGTAGGAAGTGAAGAGATGGGCAAAAACTGGATGATGGAAGTAGTTTACGACGAAAAAACCGGCAGAATAAAAGGAAACGGTACAAGACCAATAGGCGCTGATGACAGATGCGGAATTGCAATCATTTTGGCTCTTTTGAGATTTACCCACTACCAGTTCAAATTTCTCCTCACAACTTCCTGCGAAGACGAACATAGAGGAGTAAAATTTTTCATTGAAAACCATCCAGAGTTTTTCAAAGGTGTAAATCTTGTGATTGGCCTTGACAGACGGGGTTTTGGCGATGTTGTCTGCAGCTATGGTGGCAAAGATGTATGTTTTAAGAAAGAATGCATTGACAAGGTAATTGAAATAGGCAAAAGTTTAGGAATTCCTGCAAAGAAAGAAAAAAGTCCTCACATTGCCGATATAAGATACATCGTTGACAGGTTTGGAATAAGCAGCTTTTGTCTTTCTGTTGGTTATTACAATCCTCACACCCCATCTGAATATGCAGTGTTGGATGAGGTTGTCAAGACGTACAAGTGGATGTGCAGAATTTTAGAATGTATGCAGTAAAGCTTTTTAGGACCTCAGTTTTGAGGTCTTTTTCTTTTTTATTATTGTCTTTCTAATTTCTCTTAGGTATAATGTATAAAAATAACTTCAACTTTTTATATAGTCTCTTCTCAGAAGAAAAAATCATTAAAAAAATGCAAAGTGGTACAAAAAAACATGTCGACATAAGTTTTTAAGTGTTATACAATAAATAATTAATCATCTTTTAGTTTTTTCTGAAAAAATTAATAATGCACATAGGGGGAAATGTTTCGATGGAAGAAAAACTAATATACATCGATGGGGAGTTTTATAAAAAATCAGAGGCAAAAGTGTCAGTGTTTGACCATGGGTTTTTGTACGGCGATGGGGTGTTTGAAGGGATAAGAGTTTACAATGGAAAGATTTTTAAATGTAAAGAACATGTGGACAGGCTATATCAAGCAGCAAAGGCTATTTACATGGAAATTCCAATATCAAAGGAAGAGATGATTGAGGCTTTAAAGAAGACATGTAGAGTTAATAACATAAAAGATGGGTATATAAGGCTTGTTGTGTCACGCGGTGTTGGTGATTTAGGCCTTTCACCCACTAAATGTCCAAAACCAACTATTGTTATCATTGCTGATTCTATTGTCTTATATCCACAGGAAATGTATGAAAAGGGAATGAAGGTTATTACTGCCTCAACAAGAAGAAATAGTCCTCAGTGTTTAGACCCTCAGATAAAGTCATTGAACTATCTAAATAACATCTTAGCAAAGATTGAGGCAAACATGGCAGGTGTACCAGAGGCTATAATGCTCACACAAGATGGTTATGTTACAGAGTGCACAGGAGATAACATCTTCATTGTCAAGGATGGTGAGCTTATCACACCACCTGTTTATCTTGGAGCTTTGGATGGTATTACAAGAAGAACTGTGATGAAACTTGCAAAAGATCTTGGTATTCCTGTGTATGAAAAAGTGTTTACACTATTTAACCTTTACAATGCAGATGAATGTTTCTTTACAGGCACGGCAGCAGAGGTTATAGCAGTCACAGAGGTTGATGGAAGAAAAATAGGCAATGGTGAGGTTGGACCGATTACAAAAAAACTAATGGAAGAGTTCAAAAAACTTACACTTGTTGATGGTGTTGATATATATGACTAAAGTATTCTTTTAAAGGAGCTGTGAAAAATAATGAGGAGTGACATTGTAAAAAAAGGTTTTGAAAAAGCGCCTCAGCGCTCGCTTTTCAAGGCAATGGGATATACAGATGAAGAACTCAAAAGGCCTTTGATTGCTGTTGTAAATTCATGGAACGAAGTGGTTCCTGGGCATATTCACCTTGATAAGATTGCAGAGGCGGTAAAAGCAGGTATAAGGCTTGCAGGTGCAACACCTATAGAGTTTAACGTAATTGGTGTGTGTGATGGAATTGCAATGGGTCATATTGGAATGAAGTACTCTCTCATCACAAGAGAACTGATTGCAGACTCAATTGAAGCAATGGTAATGGCACATCAGTTTGATGGCATGGTCTTGATTCCAAACTGCGACAAGATTGTACCAGGAATGCTGATGGCTGCAGCGAGAGTGAATATCCCAAGCATACTTATAAGCGGCGGTCCAATGCTCGCTGGTAGGGTAGATAATAAGGTGTGTGATTTGAATTCTGTGTTTGAAGCAGTAGGTGCGTACTCTGCTGGCAAGATTACCGATGAGGAGCTTTTTGCTCTGGAAGAGAATGCATGCCCTGGTTGTGGTTCTTGTTCTGGCATGTTCACAGCAAACACAATGAACTGTTTGAGCGAAGTGCTTGGAATGGCTCTTCCTGGGAATGGCACAATTCCGGCTGTGATGGCAGCACGAATCCGCCTTGCTAAAATGGCCGGGATGAAGATAGTTGAGCTTGTAGAAAGAGACATAAAACCATCTGATATTTTAACAATTGAGGCATTTGAAAATGCCTTGACAGTTGATATGGCGCTTGGTGGGTCAACAAACACTATTCTGCATCTTCCTGCTATTGCAAATGAATTAGGGATAAAACTTAACCTTGATATTATAAACGACATCAGTGACAGAACACCCAACCTTTGCAAGCTCTCACCAGCAGGGCATTACCACATCGAGGACCTTTACTTTGCGGGCGGCGTTCAAGCTGTTATGAATGAGCTTTCTAAAAAAAGTTTGATTCATTTAGATCTTTTGACAGTTACAGGGAAAACTGTGGGAGAGAATATCAAAGATGCAAAAGTTAAAGATTACAATGTTATCAGGCCAATCGACAATCCATATTCTGAAACAGGTGGGCTTGTGATTGTAAGAGGCAACCTTGCACCAGATGGTGCTGTTGTCAAAAAAAGTGCTGTGCCGCCAAAGCTAATGAAGCACAGAGGACCAGCGCGCGTGTTTGAAAGCGGTGAAGAAGTGTTTGAGGCAATCTTGAAAGGGAAAATTCAAAAGGGCGATGTGATTGTTATAAGATACGAAGGTCCCAAAGGCGGACCGGGGATGAGAGAGATGCTCTCACCCACATCAGCACTGGCAGGTGTTGGACTAATTGAAGATGTTGCACTCATCACCGATGGAAGGTTTTCTGGTGCAACACGAGGCGCTTGTTTTGGCCATGTATCACCAGAGGCAGCAGAGAGAGGTCCGATTGCAGCTGTGCAAGATGGAGATATCATCTCGATTGATATAGATAATAAAACTCTTACTTTAGAAGTTTCTGAAGAAGAAATAAAAAGAAGGCTTGAAAGCCTTCCACCATTTGAGCCAAAAGTGAAGAAAGGTTATCTTTACAGATACTCAAAACTTGTAAGGTCGGCATCAACCGGTGCTATACTTGAATAAAAATCTTATTTTGGGGGTTGTGTTATTTTGAAGCTGACAGGTGCAGAGATTATTATTGAGTGTTTAAAAGAACAAGGGATAAAAGAGGTATTTGGGTATCCGGGCGGTGCTGCCCTGAATATCTACGATGCTCTTTATAAACATCAAAATGAGATAAAACATTATTTGACATCGCACGAACAGCATGCCTCACATGCAGCAGATGGGTATGCTCGTGCCTCTGGCAAGGTTGGGGTTGTGTTTACAACCTCAGGCCCCGGTGCAACAAATATCGTCACAGGTATTGCAACAGCCTACATGGACTCAGTTCCAGTTATAGCAATAACAGGTCAGGTGCCAACAAATCTACTTGGTAAAGATTCTTTCCAAGAGGTTGACATCACAGGTATTACTATGCCAATTACAAAGCACAATTTTATTGTAAAAGATGTAAATGTTTTAGCCGATACCATTCGACGTGCATTTGAAATTGCGCAAAGTGGAAGACCGGGACCTGTTTTGGTTGACGTATGCAAGGATGTTACTGCGCAGTATGCTGAATATGAGAGAAAGGAACCAAAAAAAATTAGGAAAAAGGTTTTTGCAACACAAGAAGAGATAGAAAAAGCGATTGAGCTTATAAATTCAAGTCAAAGACCTTTTATCTGCTCAGGCGGAGGGGTTATTTCGTCAGAGGCTTCAGAAGAGCTCATTCAATTTGCAGAAAAGATAAATGCGCCAGTTGCAACAACTTTGATGGGTGTTGGCGGATTTCCATCAACTCATCCTAACTATACAGGGCTTGTTGGAATGCATGGAAGTTGTGCTTCTAACTATGCAGTTTCACACTGTGACCTATTGATTGCTATTGGTGCGAGGTTTTCAGACAGAGTAATAAGCAAGGTAGACAGGTTTGCACCAAATGCAAAGATTATTCACATTGATATTGACCCTGCTGAGATTGACAAAAATGTAAGCACAGACATTGCGCTTGTTGGCGATGTAAAGCAGATATTAAAAATCTTGGTTGAAAATGTACAGAAGAAGACTAACACAGACTGGATAGAGATGATTTATGAATGGAAGAAAAACTATCCTTTGAGCTATCCTCAAGATGGCAAGCTTCATCCACAGTATGTTGTTGAGAGAATTTCTGCTCTTACCAACAACGATGCAATAATCACAACAGAGGTTGGACAAAACCAGATTTGGGCAGCACAGTTTTACAAATACCAAAGGCCAAGACAGTTTATTTCTTCTGGTGGTCTTGGTACAATGGGTTATGGTTTTGGTGCAGCAATTGGAGCAAAGATAGCAAGGCCGGACAAAGTAGTAATTGATATTGCAGGTGATGGGAGCTTTAGGATGAACTGTGGCGAGCTTGCAACGGCTGTTCATTACAATATACCTGTGATAGTTGCACTACTTAACAATGGTGTTTTGGGCATGGTACGCCAGTGGCAGGATCTTTTCTATGGAAAAAGATTTTCACAAACAACCCTTGATAGGCCACCAGATTTTGTAAAGCTTGCAGATGCATACGGTGCACTTGGCATAAGAGTTACATCACCAGATGAGGTTGACGGGGCTATTTTAAAAGCGTTAGAGGCAGGAAGACCAACTGTAATTGACTTTGTAATTGACAAGGACGAAAAAGCGCTGCCAATTGTCCCACCCGGCGCGCCAATTGATGAGATTATTGATTAGAAAAGACCAATAAATGGATTATGATTTTTTACAGCGTTTTTTGTATTAATTATTATAGCGCGGAAATATATCAAAAAATAATAAGGTAGGAGAAGAATGGTAGAATATTATATTACCGGTATTTTTTATCTTTTTGGTTTTGGGAATTATAGATTAATTTGACTTGAAAAAAGTACTTTTAATGAGATAGCAGTATTCTTATTTGTTTTATATTTATTATATTTAAACACAATAATAACACACAAATACAAAAAAGAATAAATACATTAAAATGTAAAGTTAGAAAATCAAGTTCAAAATAAAAATAAAGATAAGAGGGGCTTTTCACAAAAAATTTGAAAAGCCCCTCTTATAACTATTAAATATCCAAAAAGATTGTTGTCAATATTATCATTTTAACGATGAATTGATTGCTTACAAAACAAATTAGTTGCATATTTTGGTTTAACCCTCTCGGTAGTTCAATCATGGCAATTTGTTGGCACGAAGAACAAAATATCAAAAAGAGGTTCAGAAATATTGCGAAGAGTATTGTTCTGCGGTAAAAAATATATTCAAAATTTTTTAAAAACCTCTTGCTTTTAATTAGCTGGTCTTTTTTTGTTATTAAAAAAGTTTTTTATTTGGGGTATGTTGAATATCAAGATTCCTGTAAGATAACCAAGTAAATTAATTATAATGTCTAAAATATCAAATACACCCCTTTTTGTTAAAAACTGTAACAATTCAACTACTATAATCCATACTAAAAAAATAAAAATTGTGATTTTTGGTTTATTTTTTATTCTAAAAGAAAGGTAAAAACCAGCTGGCAAATACAAAATGAAGTTTTCAATTATTTGAGATAAACTATAATTAATTATTTCATTTAAATTAAAGTTGATGTAATGTTCTGATCTGCTTATCCGGAAAAAGCTAAGCGAAATAACTAAAACAATATAACTGGTAAATAAAATATCTAACATGAAATAATATAATTTTCCGTTAAATATAAGATGCAAGAGAGAAAACAATAAAAAAGCTACAAAAACTCTCAAAAATATAAAGCTAAATGCTTCAATTGAAAAATGTAACCAGATATCATCTAAAACATAATAACATAAAAACATTGACAAAACAAGAGAACATATAACTATAAATGCATTTTTTAAGATTTCTTTAAGTTTCATAATGGTCCCCCTGCTAAAATTTCTAATATTACTTATCGTCATATACAATACCATCAAAATCTACATTATCTTTATAAGTGGACTGGAAGTATATTTTATAAGTTCCGTCAGAAAGCTCAGTAAATGGAAGTGTATAATATGATGTATCATTTGGACTAACTTGAATTGTTTGAGCTTTATTACTTACAGCCTTGTATCCCAACCATTCTTTTTTAAGAGGAGTTAATTTCATTTCAGCATATGTCCCAGTATTCCATCGAGTTGATTTAGTTATTCTGTGATAACAATAAAAATCACCTTTTGTAATTGTAAAACTGTCAACAGATTCTTTGCCGACATCAGTAAATCCTGTTCCTTGATAAGTGTCTAATTTATTTGATAGTGCAAAGACAATGTTGGTCATTAATGGTAAGCAAAATATTGCAGTTAAAGTAAGAATAATAAGATATACTTGTTTCTTGTTATACATTGGCAATCACACACCTTTCTATTTTTAGTTATTATAAAAAATTTTTGTTGCTATTATTATATACTCTAATATTGATGAAGTCAACAATATATACCAGTAACCTGACAGCAATGCTGTAAGAATGTATAAATGTCTATCTAAGTATATTAAACTAAATCAATACATTGTGTAAAAAATATTATTCTGTTAGGTTATAACAGGAATTTGGAAATAAAATACAGTTTTAATGATAAACCATTTACAATTGAATTTTCAAAATTTCAAATGTGATAAACTAACAAATAATTATAGATTGCTCTATAAAAAATAATTATTTTTATCTTTCAGTTAGGAGAAAACTAATTTATTATGTTTCAACAACAGAAATGAGTGTTAATAGCAAACGACAAAGTAGTAGAATGGTATTTAATGTAAAGATTTTAAGAAACAAAAAATATTTAAATTAGTTTTTTCAGAAAAAATTAAAACAAGAAAAAACTAATAATACAAAATTAAAAGTTAAATTTGCAACTATTAATAAAATTTTCTGTACATACGGGGAAGATGCAAGAATAGTTAAAAAGTAACCTTATCTTTAACCTATTTGAGTATTTTCTGAGAAAACCATTACAGAAGATGAAGCGGTGGCTACTTTTGATGTAGTTGTTTCAGATATTGAATATTAATAAAGGGACTTCCACAAACGATAAGTTTGATATGCTCTACTTTTAGTAAGCAATAAAGAGACAAAACTTTTGATTAAAAGGGAGCATATTTTTTTAGTAAAAGTATTTAAATTAATTTTTAATTTTAAAAATCGAGAAAATCGAAGAGATTTAAAGTTAATTAAAGAAATATGTATTTTTTGCTCAAAATTTAGCTAAAAATTGGCTAAAAAAAGAAAAAACGGGATTGACAAAGAGAAAATATATAAGATATGATTTACATAAAAATTCCAAGAAGAGATTTACAGAAGAAATAATTTAAGCATAGAATAGTCTTAAAAAAAAATAAAAGAATGAATATATAAAAAATCAAGTTGATTGAAAAGATAAAAAGAAGATGCTATTATGTAAGGCACAAGATATAACAGACTGTGCTCAAGAAGGCTTATCAACAATTTGTTTGCAGTGTAGGGGAAATAGATGAGCTGAGAAATGTATGAGATGCAGATAGAGTTTTAAATAGGCCTCGTGTGATATTTGAAAAATCTTTAGAATAAAAAAATTAGAATTTTTTAAATCTAAGCCCTAACCTTTTATCAGCCGGCTGAAAAAGGTTGAGATAAATATCAAAACAAAAAAGAGGGGGTTATTCGTTAATTGAAAAAAACTTATTTGTGCAATATTTTAGTAATTATTTTTTTAGCATATTTAATTTTGAGCGTGATTATAGGAGGCTTTTTGTTTAGTAGAATAAACAAATTGGAAGTGTTTAAAGTCAATTATAATGCAAAAATTATTAATATATTTTTTGTCGAATATTCTCATAAACTCTCTGATGCAAGTGATATTCTGGAATATCTCATCAAAGATGAAAATATGGATTTTTCATATCTAAACGGAAGACTTGAGGCATATTTTTTAAATAATACATTGACGATGTTAATTGCAAAAGAGCCAAACATATTTGAAGATAAGGAAATAGGTAAAATAATTAACTCAAGATATGGATTAATTATCAAAATTGTTGATTTTCTTAAGAAAATTAAGACAAAAATAGTTGACCATAAAAATAAAGAAAAAATTATTTATATTAAACCTGATATTGAAAAGACAATATTTTTATTAAATGCTTTAAACGAAGATTTGCAGTCATTCAGAAACTCAAAAACCAAAAAAGTATATGAAGAATATGAAAAAGAACTCTTAGAATGTATAGCAAGAGTTGAGAAAAATATTTTTCAATAACTTTGGTGCAATCATAGAATAAAAGTTAAAATATGTCAATTAAACTAAAAAGTTTTCTATTTTTCTGAAAGAAATTTTTTGTAATATTTTTCAATACTATAAAGATTAATCACTCCACTGATACTTGAAAATAAAATTATAGTTTTGAATAACAATACAATACCGTCAAAATCTATGTTATCTTTATAGATTGACTGAAAATATATCTTGTAAGTTCCATCAGAGAGTTCAGTAAATTAAAGTGTATAGTATGAGGTATCGTTTGGATCAACTTTAATTGTTTGAGCTCTATTGTTTACAGCATTGTATCCCGACCATTCTTTTTTAAGAGGAGTTAATTTCATTCCAGCATATGTTCCTGTATTCCATCGAGTTGACTTAGTTATTCTATGGTAACAATAAAAATCACCTTTTGTAATTGTAAAACTATCAACAGATTCTTTTCCAACATCAGTAAATCCCATACCTTGATAAGTGTCCAGTTGATTTGATAGTGCAAAAACAATGTTGGTTATTAGTGGTAAGTTAAATAATGCGAATGGGAAAATTAGGAGGTGTATGTTAATAAGAAGTCTTAAATTAAAAAGTTTAATTTCAGTACTATGTTTATTTGCTTTTGCTTTAACGTTTGTATTTGCACTAGCAGTAAGCGGTTATTTCAACGTAATATTGCCAGCTTTTAAAGGTGATGTAAAAATTAATGGAGCAAATAAAGTAACAAATGATCAGTTTGTACAAGTAAGAGTTATTAGTAAAGGAACTTCATTGTTAAGTAGTAACAACCAAGTAGATTTCTGGGTCACTGATTCAAATGGTAATTATCTTACAAATGTTGTAGCAGTATCTCCTCAAAACGGCACTGTTAATATTGGTTTTAATACTAACAATTATATTAAGAGTGGAACCTATATCAATTTATGGGCTCAAAATGACGCTGTAGATGTTGTGTCTGTCCAAGCAAGTGGTTGGTATGACTTGCGCTAAGTTTAATAAAGCTAATTTGTAGGGTTATAGCATTTATTGCTATAGCCCTACATTATCAAATGTTTGGGAGTGATTGTAATTGATTAATATGTTAAAATATGAATTGAAAAGGTTATTTAGTAGAAAGGAATTTTTTATTGTAATAGTAATTGCTTTTTTTTACATAAGTGTAGATTTTATTTATCATTCAGTAATGTTAATCAATTCACCTTTTTTTGAACTACCATCTGCATATCAGATGTGGTTGTTGTACAATAAAGTTCGTGGATACTGGGGGCAACTATTTGCTTATTTCTTAATTCCGTTATTTGCAACCATACCGTATTCAGATTCATATTTAGAGGATAAAAGGGCAGGAGTTATAAATTATATTATTACGCGTTGTAATAAAAGAGTATATCTTTTTTGTAAGGGAATAGTTGTCTTTTTCTCTGGTTTTATTGTAGTTTTTGCAACATTGCTTTTTGATCAATTATTATGCTTTTGTCTATTGCCAGTTTATTCTCCGTCGGAAAACGTATTTAACCAACCAACATATAATGCTTATCAATTTTTAAGTACAGTACAACTTCCAAAATTGCATTCGATAAATCCTTATTTACATAATTTATTTTGTATGCTTTTAAATGGCGTTTGCG
>NZ_APGP01000094.1:0-7033 GCF_000404025.1 Caldicellulosiruptor sp. F32 | reverse complement strand
AGATTTTAATTTAGCATTTGCTGTTCTTTCTGAAAAGCAAAAGAAAGTTGTTAGAGAAAAGGTGGAAAAAGCAAAATGGTTTTTGTGTTTGAAAGAAGTATTGGATAGTCTTAATAGTTTAAAAAATACGGATTATGGTTATCTAACAATTTCAAAACTCTTTTCAAGATGGTTTTGCGAAAAATTTTTAAGTGTAAACATTAATCTTGAAAATATTATCATAAATGAAGAGGTTATGAACAAAGTTGCTTATAGTTTAGATAATTTCTTGCTGAATATATATATAAAGACATTAATTTATGAGTATTACTTATGGCGTGAGAATAATAGTGAAAATATAAAAAATAAAAAAATGTATTTCAGTTATTCATTCATTATTTACTCAATAATAAAGGAATATACAAGTTTATGAACGATTACCCTGTAATAGGTCGAACTATGGCACAAAAAACACTTAACTGGTTGGTATATTTCAGCAAAGTTATACATGATTTAGATAAACATTTTACAGAAATTAGTAAACGATTTGAAATAAAAAGCAATAGAATAACTAGTATAGAGATATTGGGAGATTTTCATCAAGAAAGCAGTGCGGTTTTGATAGTTATATTCGAAAAATCCAAACCGATATTATACAAGCCTCGAAATTCGTCTCTACAAAAAACAGTAGTTGAGTTTATTAAGTGGTGTGAAACGAAAGAAAAAAAATTGTTGGATTTAATATTTCCTTCCCTATATGATGGCGAAACTTTCACAATAGAAGAATACATACCTTATGTTGAATGTAACAATGAAGAAGAGTTAGAGAGATATTATCGAAGATTTGGACAATTATGTGGATTTGTTTATTTACTTAAAGGTAGTGATATACATTTTGAAAATTTAATAGCCCATGCTGAGTATCCTGTAATAGTTGATATGGAAACAATTGTGGCTCAGGAAAATAGTCAAAAAGAGTTATTTAGAGATGCGCGGTACTTTGCATTAAAAGAAATAAATGAATCAATCTTATCTTCGGGTTTAATTCCGTGTATGAGTTTTGTTGATTTCAAAACAGGAAAAGGAGTGGACGTTAGTGCATTTAGTGGAGGAGGCCAAAAATTACCATATAAAACATTAGTACTTAATGAAAAAGACATTGATAACATCAAATTTGATTATTCAGAAATAGAAATTTCAGAAGCACAGAATATTCCAAAACTGAGAGGTGAAAAAGTAGATTTTAGGAAATATGTACCGGAAGTTTTAAAAGGATTTATGACAGTATTAGAATTTGCAAGAATACACAAAGGTGAAATTATATATAAAATAGAAGAGAGTTTCAAAGGCAATATAAGGAGTAGAACATTATTGAAAAATACAGATAATTATTATAAGATGTTAAGTTTCTATTCGCATCCTAGTTATACTCAAGATTTTTTAGATTTAGAAAGATTGTTTGCTAATTTATGGGTTGCAAATTACAAAAACAAAATTGTAATTAGAAGTGAGATAGAAGATTTGATGAATTTTGATATTCCTGTTTTTTATCGAAAATTAAATGATAATGTATTAGAAGACAGTCATAATAGAAAGGTAGAGGGATTTTTTATTAATTCAGGATTTAACTTAATAAAGGAAAGGATAAAAAGTATAGACGATGAGACAGTAAGCAAACAAATATCAATTTTGCAAGCGTCATTGAATTATTTTGATGAAAAAATTGAGAAAATTAAGGGGAATAACCTATGTGAAAATGCGGGTGTTATTATAGAAGAGAACATAACTTTACAGAAAGAAATTCTCACAGAAGAAATAATGGAAATAGGAAACATTTTAGTAGAAAATGCCATTTGGGGAGCAAAAGAAAAATCAGTCATATGGAATGGTTTAATTTTTGACAGAATCAACAACACTAATGTTATATTACCTTTAGAAAGCAGTTTATTTTATGGGTTAAGTGGTATTATGCTGTTTCTTAGTTATGCTTTTTTACTTGTTCCAGATGAGAATTATATGAAGATTACAAAGACATTGTTTTATCAACTCTTTAAAGATGTAAAAAAAAGAATATATATAGTAAATCAGGAAGAAGAAATTAAGAGCATAGAAAATGTAGCTTCAATTTTATTATCTTTATTAGAGGTTTCAAATATTTATAAAGGCATATTTAGCAATATTAAAGAAGAATTACTACACTTAGTAGAATTGTTTTTTAAGAAGTTGTTAAAAAATGAAAAAACAATCCAAAGCAGTTTTATACTGAATTTTTTAAAATACTGTATAAATAAGTATAATATTGAACCTTTAATGAAATGTAAAGATATATACAGCACATTTGTATACGACAAATCCACATTGTCTACAATGGTCAAACAAGAGAAATACTCTAATAAGAAATACATACATTATGTTAACTTCTTATTAGACGCTGCAAATATATGCCAAAATAAATTTGCTTTTAATTATATTGTGAATAACTTTATAGAGTTTTTGGAACAGGTAGATAAACTTGTTATTTCTCAAAACTTTTTCGAATTATTATTAGTAATTTTGAAGATTTGCTCGAACGAGTTCAATAAGGAATATTTTAAGGTGTATGTGAAAAGATTAATATATGAGTACATTAAACCCTTCAAAGAAACAGATGAGCTTTTGAAAGGAAATAGTGGAGATATTGAACTTTTATTAAAATATTCTGAGATTTTTGATGTAGATTCAATTATGGAAATTATCAAAGAAAAAGTTAAATATATAGTTTTTAGAAAAAAACGAAAGGGGAAATTTAGTCTAAGATCAACTCCACAATATTTGCCATTAGGTTTGTTAGATGGAATTAGTGGAATTGGTTACACATTTATTCGACTTTGTTATAAAGATGCTCTTCCAATTATGGAGTTTGTATTTCCCATATCTTTTACTGAGGAGGAAGAAGTATGAAAGTGTTTATTTTTAATGGTAGTCCAAACGGAAATGATTCATTTTCTCTTTATGTTGCTGAGAAACTACTCACAAATATGGAAGCAATTTTAAACATGAAGTTTGAAATTAATGTGTTTGATACTAACAGATTTAGAATTAATCTATGTAAAGGATGTCTTACTTGTTTTAAACAAGGGAAATGCATATTAGATGAGAAAGACGACATGTTATTAATTAAAAATGCAATGGAAATATCTGATATTATTGTTATAGCAACTCCTGTGTATGCCGCAAATGTATCTGCTCAAACAAAAGTTTTTATTGATCGTATATCATATTGG
Source organism: Caldicellulosiruptor sp. F32 (assembly GCF_000404025.1). Lineage (NCBI taxonomy): Bacteria > Bacillati > Bacillota > Caldicellulosiruptorales > Caldicellulosiruptoraceae > Caldicellulosiruptor > Caldicellulosiruptor sp. F32. Next base: position 3,791 of record NZ_APGP01000094.1, on the reverse strand, counting down.
TTACATTTATTCAAGTTATTAGGCAAGATAGGTATTCCAGTAGTAACAGCAAGTAGTAATTCGTTAATTGAGGTTACATTTTATTTGAAAAGAATAATGCTTGCACTAGGTTTAAATGTTTTTGAAACAATAGCTTATACAAAAGACTACCCCAATGTTGTCGATGATGAAACAAATTTTGAAGAAGAGCTTTTTCAAAAAGCCCAAAAATTGTGTGAATATTTAGAAAATCCCATGAAGATAAAGGTTCATCCCTTCCAGGAAGACTATTTCAAAACATTGAAAGATAATTTGATGTTGAGAGAAGATGAAGATGCTGAAGTAAACTACTGGCAAGAGAATGGCTATTTTGAATTTGACAATTATGAAAGTTTACTTTTGCACTTTTTAAAAAATAAAAACTCTTTAGTAATAAAAAAAGAGAATCTAAATAATTTTGTATAAAGTATTGACTTCTTTTTTGGTAAAAATTAAAATGAAAAATTAGGTAAATTTTTTGTGTTTTTTTAACTTCAGATTCTAAGACGTAAATATTGAAGAATAGTAGGAAACCAGCTTCAAATTTGTTTTTATAATATAGTATGTAAAAATCACCAGCGAATTGGCAAAAACACTTATTTCTTATCGGAACAGATAATAAATAAAACTGTATAAAAGGAGGCTACACAATTGTTATTGTATACTGAAATCCAAAAAATTATAAAAAGCAAAAAATTTTTTATTGCCTTAATAATCACAATTGGTTTCAATCTTTTTTATTGTTGGTTTGTGTATAATTATGAGAACAAAAGTGTTGAATCCACAAAACAATATATTGCAGATACAGAAAAACAAATAAAAGAATTGCAGCAGAAATTAAAAAAAGAAAAAGACGACATAAAGAAAAGATTGTATCAGGAGCAAATTGATGAATTGAATAGAATTGTTCAAAAGGAAAAATTAAAATTGCAATATGGTTCTAATCCTAAGAAAGAAATGGAAGAGAAAGCCCGATATTACAAGATGAGGTATGAAATTTCTAAGAAAACTGGTGACTATAAAGAGCTTGAAATTAATAAGGTGAATTATGAGATTTTAAATGAAAATATAAAGAAGAAAAAGTATTACAATGTTGGACAATTTGATGGATGGAGTTATTTACTTAGTCAATCGTACGGAATAGCATTTTTTATAATTGTTGTTTTAGCTTTACTTATTGGAAGTGGTATAGTTTCAGATGAATATAAGGAAGGGACAGCGAAGATTTTAAAAACTATGCCTGTAAAAAGAAGTAATATTATTTTAAGTAAATTTATTGCAACTGTTTTGACTATTTCTGCATTGGTAATTGGTATACAAGTTGTATTTTTTATAGTTTTAAATCTTATGACAAATTCTTTTAAATACTACGATGTGTATTGTAACTGGATTTCTAAATATAAGATGGTAGGTTTTAAAGTATATCCTGTTTCAGATGGTGTAAAATTGTTGAACTTACTTGAATGTAGTTTATTACAATTACTAACCGAAATTATTCTTATATTGGCTATATCGGGAGCTATCATATTTTTCTCCACGATATTTGAAAACGGAGCATTTGCAAGTATTAGCTTTTTTGCAATAATAATAGCTATAAGTATTTTTCGTCAAAAGATACTTATTCTTAAAAGACCTATATTAAAGTTGTTGTCGTTAATATTCCCTTGGGAACTATCGATGGTATATACAAATTCATTACCAGGAGAAATAGAATGGATTTATGCTTCATTCTATATTGTAATAGGGTTAAATTTATTGATGACAGTTATTTTTGTATTAGCTTCAATGAAAATATTTGAACATAGGGAAAAGGTATTATAAAGCTTGAGAGAGACTGAAGGAGGTAAAATAGCTTGGCTGAAAATCAAATGGAAATGGTAATAAAAGTAACTGACGTGGATAAGAAAATTCGAAACTTTCAAATTCTAAAAGAAATAAATTTTTCAATAGAAAAAGGAGAAATTGTTGGTCTTGTAGGACCAAATGGTGCTGGCAAAAGCACATTAATGAAAATATTATCGGGTTTATGGTTACCAAAACCAAAAGGGAAATGTTATATTTTGGGATGTGATGTAACTAAGGAACAAGAAAGAATAGAGGTTTTAAGAAGATCGTCATTTTTTATTGAAACACCAGCACTGTATCTTAAACTTAGTGGTTATGATAATATAGAACTGTATGCTAAATTAAAATATGGGAGTGCCTTTAACGTTAAAGATGAGGTTAATAGGTTAGCACCATTTTTTGAATTAGAAAATAAGATATTAAAAAGAAAGGCGAAAACATATTCATTGGGAACAAAGCAAAAGGTTAGTTTGCTTCAAATGTTTATTGGCAACCCTGAAGTGTTGATATTGGATGAACCTTTTAATGGATTAGATCCCACCACCACAATTAAAGTTAAAGAGCTCTTAAAAACACGGTGGAGAGAAAATAACATAACCGTTTTAATCTCATCACATATATTGAGTGATATAGAGGAGTTATGTTCAAGAATTATTTTTATCAAAAATGGTTCAATAATATTAGACAAAAATAAGGAAGAATTGTTAAAAAGAAATACAGTAGTGGTTTTTCATTTTACCGAAAAGGAGCATGTTGATATAGCGTGTAGGTTAATAAAAGAAAAATTACCATATGTAACGGTAGAAACTCAGTTTAATAACTCTATAAAAGTTCATAATCTAAATTCTCATTATGATGTTTTAGATTTATTACAGAATGAGGGTATAAAAGTTCGAGACATAGAAGAACAAAAAATGAGTTTAGTAGATTTTTACAAACAACTTTATTTACAATAATCAAGGACTTTTTAAATTAAAAGATATACCTGTTAGAGATAAAAATAGTTACAGAAGAAATAGGAGTTACTCTATAGTTTGCTAAGATTAGCGAACAATTACAAGGAAGTAGAACAAAATATTTTTTAAGATAATTAATTTTATTTTGAGTTGGGGGATATTCTTATGCTGATAGTTTTTTTTATATTATATTCTATTTTAGCCTTTTTATTTGCATTAGGAATTGTTAAAAGTAAAAGTAGATGGAGTAAAATTGCAATTATAATACCAATATATTTAGAATGTGTATCTTTACTTGCACTTTACAAACAAAATGTTGGCTTATATGGATTAGGCGGTTTAGTGGTAATTATTGTATTTTTATTAAGAAGATTTAAAATAGTTTGAGGTGGTAAGTTTGTTATTCTTTATCAAAACTTTAGATGGGTGTTCTGTCTGTCCATATTCTTTTGGATAGGACTTAGTCTGTCAAACATGTCAAACCTGTTGTAACTAATATTTACTAATAGAATTAAATATGAGTAATTAAAATCAGAGATTAAACAATAGGAATATTCTCAAACTTCAATAGTATATTAAAAAAGGAAAAATTTTGTTTAGATAATTTAGTAAGATGATTACTCACAAAATAAACATAAAGATAGTAAAAGGTGGGCGTTTTTTTTGAAAATCCCACCTTTTGTTTTTAAAAAAGTAATATCACCTCTTCTTTCTCATCACAGCAACAACTTTTCCAACTATACGAAGTTCTCCTTCTTTAATGTTAATTGGTTCATATTTGCTGTTTTCAGGAATGAGCAGGACTGTGCTTCCCATTTTACAAAATCTTTTTACGGTTATTTCTCCATCAAGCCATGCAATAACAATATCTCTGTTTTCTGCAGTATTGCATTTTTGAACAATTACAATATCCCCATCTTTTATATTTGCTTCCACCATGCTATCGCCCCTAACTTTGATAGCAAAATATCT
>NZ_APGP01000093.1:0-49806 GCF_000404025.1 Caldicellulosiruptor sp. F32 | reverse complement strand
ATTTCCTCCACTTCAGTCAGAATCGGCGAAAGTTCACCAAGTGTTGCTTCAAGCTTTAATTCATGCTCACCTTTTGTAAGATATACAAGATAAGGTTTGCCTTTATCACCCAATGTTTTCATATACCATCTTATACTGTATGGAAACTCTATATCCTCTGCTTCTTTGAACGGCACCTTTCCATCTATGTAAAGCTTCCTGTGCGTTGACATTCCTCTTTGAAAGTTTTGTCTGCTTTTTATTACAATCTTATAAAGCCCATCCTTTGGTACTTCAAACTTCCAGCTTACCCACATGCCAGGGTACTTCCAGTTCCACTGCCCCAAAGTATTTAGTCTAATTTTTGATACGTGGAAAGGCTCTGTTGCAGGATCAGTCCTATCATACATTGGATACAAAATTGGGTCAGATTTAAGATATGGTCTTTCTGCCTGAAATCTGATCAACACGTTCTTTGCAGTAGGAAGATTTGTATAGTTCTTTGAAATCTCAGCATATGTTGGAATTTCTTCTTTGTTATATATTTTTATATACTTTATTGCAAACGGTTCGCGAATACTCACAAGCCTGATTGTATGCTCACCTTTTTCAAAGTAGAAAGAAAATAGTTTGTTATAAAACCCTTCTGTGTCAATAAAATCAGCTTCTTGCCACATTGGATACTCTTGAGTTTTTGGACGAAGGTCATTATCCCTTTTGTCTTTTCTAATTCCTGTTACATCCTTCCAAATTCGTGGAAATGTAATCTTCTGAGCCTCATTGAAAGGAAGTTTGCCATCAATCAAGATCGAAAGCTCAATACCAAGTCCTTTACCAGGAAGCTGATAATAGAGCATTGCCATGTTGTAAAGACCACTCTCAGGTATGTTTACTTTCCACTCAACAAAACCGCCTTCTTTTTCCCATACTAAAACATTCTTCTGACCAGCTAAATTGTCAAGCTTTTTCAAGGTAGTGTCGCTAAAGTTTACATAGTCAGTGGCATTTACTATAATTGTATGCTTTGGATGTGGATAGTTTTTGTACTTTGTAATATACTGCTGGATTGACAACGGCTTAGAGTCTTGCTGTGCATATGCAACACATGACAAAAGTATAACTTGGATGATACTTATAACAATCAGCAAAGATAACTTACTAAGTTTTATTAAAAATCTCTTACCCATTAAACGCAATTTTTACACCTCTTTCTACTTCCGTTTTGGCCATTATTGACGTTGACCTTAGCATGAGCTTCTTATTATAATCTGAGTTGATAACCTTACTGTTTCGAAAATGGGTATATTGTTTTCAATTCTTCTTACAATGGCTTGTGCAAGCCTTCTTCCAAGAATTTCTTTATCTATATTGACAGTTGTGAGTGGTGGGTCGACAAGAACAGACCTTTTTAAATTATCAAAACCAACAATAGCTATATCTTGGGGTATTTTGTGCCCCTTTTCTTTTAAAAACCTTATGGTAAAAATAGCAATATCATCATTTGCACAAACAAAAGCACGGGGGTATTTTGGCATTTTCTCTAAGCTCTTATCAACTTCTTCCTGAATATAATACCTAAATGGCATGTGTTCTATTATACAATATTCCTTTTCCACTTCTAATCCACTGTCTTTTAGAGCCTTTTCAAACCCAAGCCATCTTTCGTATATTGATTTACAATAAGTTATATCACCAATAAAACCTATTGGGCTATAGCCTTTTTCAATCAAAAGTTTTGTGAGTTTGTAGACACTGTTTTCACACTCAGTAAAAATAACATCTCCTTGCAGCTCTTCTAAATCAGCATAAAGTGGCGCATCATAATAGACAGTTGGCAGTTTATACTCTTTTATCTTTTCCATATACTCTTTTTCAAAAACACTCAATACAATCAAACCATCAACCTCATGATTTGTTATGTTAAGTGGAACTACTAAATTTTTTTCATCCTCATCACTTATGTAATTGTAAAATAGACTATATCCATACTTTCCAAGCTCATTGGAGATACCATTGATGATATCAATCCAAAACTCAGAAAGAGCAGCTTTTACTAAAATTGCAACTTTTTTATTTTCTCTTGAAGACCTGACCTTTTCAATTAGCTCCGGCTTGAGTTTGGGATATCCTAATTCAATAGCTTTTTTTATAACTTTTATGGCTGTCTCTTCAGCAACAGTAGCGCTATTGTTTAGAACCTTAGATACGGTGTTTCTTGAAAGGTTGAGACTTCTTGCAATATCGCTAATTGTTACCCTCTTCATTCTTATTTCCCCTACTGTTAAATTCATTATCTTTTGCCAACCCGCTCATTTAAATTTTATAATAGCAAATATAATTTGTCAATATTTTTTGCATTATTTTAATCAATTTGTTGTCGATATATGCACATCTTCTTAAGTTATCTATAGACCCCTTTTGAATTGCTATCCCTACTCAAATTTTTCTCGGTTTTATAGGTACTGTTTTTTGTCAAGACTATTTTAATAGCAGAAAACAATATCCCAAGTAGAAAAGATATATAATAGACAAAAAAACGCACACTTATGTAATATGCTATGTCATTTTACTTGCACATTTATTGTGCAAATTTTGATAAATATCTTACCTTTAAAGTTATAAGGTTTTAGATAAGTCGGCAAATCTTTGTGTGATTGAAATACAATATGTCAATAGTTGTCGAAAAATGTCGAAACATAAGAGATAAATTGTCATTTTATATTTACAGTTTTTTCTTTCTTTTTGTTACAATTATTTTATTCTATTAATTAGATAGATACACTCTTTAAAATTCTAAATATGCGAAAACTTACGACTAAGCATGATATCCACACATAAAACCTGTATAAGTTATAGTTTGATAGTTCACAATATATTGTAAAAAGACTTAAAAAATTCTTGACATAAAATTGCAACGATGGTATATTAGCAGTGTAAGAAAAATGTCGAAATTTGTAGGAAGGAGGTATATGAAAAATGAAATCAACAGGTGTTGTAAGAAAGGTTGACGAGCTTGGCAGAATAGTTCTTCCTATCGAGCTCAGAAGAACTCTTGACATCGCTGAAAAGGACGCTTTAGAAATCTTTGTTGACGGTGACAAGATTATTTTAAGAAAGTATGAACCAGCTTGCATTTTCTGCGGCAATGCAAAGGATGTTATCTACTACAAGGGCAAGAACATCTGTAAAGATTGTATGGAAGAACTCAAAAAGAGCTAATCTGACAGCGGGAAAATATTTTTAAGTGAAAGGGGAGGGCTCTTTAAAAAAGAGCCCTCCCCTTTATTCTTTTTTACTAAAATCTTCAATTTCAAGTGCAATTTTGTAAACTATGTTTTTGGCAACCTTCAACTCCTCAGCTACAATTTTAACAGCTTCTTTTTTGGTCAACCCTTGAGCTATCTTTTCTTTTAAACGCTTCTTAATAGATTCTACATCAAATTTTTTATTCTTTTCTTTTGCATTCTCTTCAAATCCTCTTACAACAAGGACATATTCACCTTTGGGGGAAGTTTTCTCAAAAAAATCTATAGCCTCACGTAAGGTCGTGATCATCACACTTTCATGCACTTTTGTAATCTCTTTTACTATGCTAATTTCTCTGTCTTCACCAAAAACAGCTGCCATCTGTGAAAGTGTATCCAAAAGCTTGTGAGGTGCCTCGTAAAATATCATTGTCCTCTTTTCAAATTTAAGACTTTCAAGTTTTTCTTTTTTTGCTCGCTTATTTTTGGGCAAAAAACCTTCAAACACAAAATTTTGAGTATTCTGCCCCGATATTACCAAAGCACATACAAAGGCACAAGGCCCGGGAATTACTGTTACTTCAATTCCTTCTTTTAGACACCTTCTTACAAGTTCATATCCAGGGTCTGAGATAAGCGGCATTCCTGCATCTGAAACCAGAGCAATCTTTTTGCCATTTTTAAGCTCTTGTATTATTCTATCTTCTTTCTCTTCTGGGCTAAACTCATGGTAAGAAACAAGCCTTTTTTTAATTCCAAAGTGGTTCAAAAGCTTTATTGTAACTCTTGTATCCTCGCAAGTTATAAAGTCTACTATATTTAGAGTATCTAATGCTCTTTTTGATATATCATCAAGGTTTCCAATTGGTGTTCCAACAATAAATAGCTTTCCACTCACTACTGTTCACTCCGTATCTTCTTTTTGAAGTTCACCATAATACTCCATCTCATCCACAAAAAGTGGTTTGTCCACCTTAAGTGTGCACTGTTTGCCCTTTTTTGCCTCAATCAAAACAAGCGAAGACTCTTTATCCTTATTTTGATGAACAAACCTTATAAGGCTTGGCTCCAACTTATAAACTCTCAAATAGTAAAGAGCATCAGTTAACCTGTCACTCCTGTAGACCATATAGAACCTTCCACCAAATTTCAAAATCTGCATAGCACTTTTTACAACATCTTCAATTGTGCACATAATCTCATGGCGAGCTATGGCTTTTTTGATATTTGGATTGATTGTGCCGCTGTTCACTTTTCTATAAGGTGGATTTGTAAACACAACATTGGCAAACTCTGAACCAAAGATTTTTAGTGCATCTTTCAGGTCTGCATTTATCACCTCAATCTTGTCTTGAAGATTGTTGATATTTCTGTTGAGAATTGCAAGCTCACATACCTCTTTTTGAATCTCTAAAGCGTACAGTTTTTTGAACTTTTTGTTCTTTGCCCAAAGTAGAATAGGAATTATCAAGTTACCCGTCCCAAACTCAACCACAATGTCATTTTTCTTTACTTCAATAAAATCACTGAGTACTACCGCATCAGTTCCATATAGGAAAAAATCTGTATCTTGATATATTGAAAAGTTGCCTATCTTTAAATTTTCCTTTCTAAGCATAGCATTACCTCTTTGTACTAAAACTTCTTTAATTTACAGTCTTGATTTTTTCTCTAAAATTCTATATGAACAGTGTTGTTTTTTTCTGCAAAAGCATTATAATATATTATAGTGTCCTTGAAAATATTTGACAATGTCAAAGAGGAGATTTGTTATGAAGATCTGTATTGTAGATGATGCCCAATTTATAAGGCAAATTCTAAAAGACATATTCATATCACTAGGGCATCAGGTTATTGCAGAATTTTCATCAGCTTCACAGCTTATCGAAAATGTTGAGGACCTAAAACCTGATATTGTCACACTTGATATCACAATGCCTGATATGGACGGGCTCACCGCAACTCGCATCTTAAAAAATATCATTCCTGATGTTAAGGTTATTATAATCTCTGCAATATCTCAGCCAGATATTGAAAAAGAAGCCAAGAAATGTGGAGCATATGAGTTTGTGCGAAAGCCATTTTCAAAACTTGCAATTGAGCATATAATAAAACAAATAGAAGATGAACAAAACAGCAAAAACGGGGCTATAAAATAAAATAGCCCCATTATGGTTTTTACTGGTCTTTTGTTTTTGTATAATGCTCAAAAATACAAATCCCTGTCACCTTGTCGTATCATCTCAAGCCTTTTTTCTGTTTCTTTTCTCATCTTTTCATCTTTTATTTGATTTAAGCTATCATATATTAATTTCCTCCCAATTTCCTTAGTTTTCTCAGAACCATAGTCCTCTAAGTATTCCATAAAAGTCAAAAGCGCATTTGGAGTGCAAAAGTCTTGAATATCACCTGTCTTTGCATATTGCATAAACAAATCTCCAGTTCTTCCTCTTCTGTAGCAAGCTGTACAGTAGCTTGGAATATAACCTGCCTCACAAAGAGTTCTTATGACCTCATCAGGACTTCTTTTATCTTCTACTTCAAACTGTGCAAGATCTTCATCTAAATCACCCGTGGATTTTCCTTGGTACTCAAGTGTATATCCACCAACACCTGTACAAGACCCAGCGCTAATTTGAGAAATTCCAAGGTCAATTACCTCTTCCCTAAACCCTGGTCTTTCTCTTGTTGATAAAATCATGCCAGTGTAGGGCACGGCAAGTCGAATTATTGCAACAATTTTTTTGAACTCGTCATCAGATACTAAGTATGGATATTTCTCTTTTGTCACCTCAACACCTTCGGCAGGTCTAATCCTTGGCACAGAAATTGTATGTGGTCCAACACCAAACCTTTCTTCTAAATGCTTTGCATGTAAAATCAATCCTACAACTTCAAACTTGTAATCATAAAGCCCAAACAAAACCCCTAAACCAACATCGTCAATTCCGCCTTGCATAGCTCTGTCCATTGCCATTGTATGCCAGTCGTAATCTGATTTTGGTCCTTCGGGGTGCATGTATTCATATGTTGGTCGATGATATGTTTCTTGGAAAAGCACATATGTGCCTATTTTTGCTTCTTTTAGCATTCTATATTCTTCAATTGTGGTTGCAGCAATGTTGACATTTACTCTTCTGATATTGCCTTTTTCCTTGTAAACAGAGTATATAGTGTTTATGGCATCTATAACATATTCAATTGGAGCTTCTTTGGGGTCTTCGCCAAGCTCAAGAGCAATTCTTTTGTGCCCAAGAGATTCAATTATCTCAACCTCTTTTCGTATCTCATCCATAGTAAGTTTTCTTCTTTTCATTTTAGTGTTTGATCTGTGATAGCCACAATAGCGGCAATTATTTACGCAAAAGTTGCTGATGTAAAGTGGTGCAAAAAGCACAATTCTCTTGCCATAGATTCTCTCTTTTACCTGCTTTGCAGCTTTGAAAAGTTTTTCTAAAAGGTCTTTATCATCTATATAAAGAAGTGCTGCAACTTCTTCTGGCTCAAGCCCATACAGATTCAATGCTTTCTGAATTATATCTTCTGCCCTATCTTGGTTTTGTTTTCCCTTTTCAAGAATCTCAAAAACCATCTCATCATTTATAAACTCGGCTCTTTCCCACTGGTCTTTTTTGAACATTTTCAAACCACACTCCAATCTTTATTTTGTAAGAGCACTTTTTACCTTAACACCGTTCAAAGCACCAAGCTTTCCTGTGAGCGCACCAATCTCGTCAGTTGTCCCATCAACTATTAGCGAGATTACACAAAGCCCTCTTTCTTTATAAGGTATACCCATTCTTCCAACAATAATGTCACCATGTTCACTTAGGATTTTGTTGAGCTTATCTGCCACCTCTTTTCTGTTTTCAACAACAATTCCAATAACACCAATCCTTCTTTCCATAAAAGCACCATTCTCCTTTAATGTAAAAATAAAAAATCCACCTCTCCTGACCTTTTACGTGTCCAAAGCCTTATCTTTAGCCAAAAGAGGTGGATATCTTTCTCTTCATCTTTTACATCCCCTCCTTATCAGGCCATTTTGCCCTCTAAGTCAGGAGCAAATATTTTATTTGTTAATATTATAACATACTCTTTAGAATATTAAAAGTGTACTATTGAGAATTTTTTCTTTTTTGTAAACTCAAGATGTTAGAAAGAAGGTTGTTGATATTATTTCATTTAAACAATAACTCAAATGATATATAATATAATAAATAAACACGCTCAGCGATACTCTCCCTTTTAAAAAGGAGCTGGTTTTTTTATGATATTTTTTATTATCTCCATCCTGGGCATAGCTTCGGGATTTCTCCTTTTCTCAAAAATATTTCTAGCAGACTCTAAGGACGAGTCTCTTGAACTAAATCAGAAGATTTCGGTAATAATACCTGCTCGGAATGAAGAGAAAAATCTGCCCTACCTGCTCAAAAGCCTTTTTAACCAAACTACTGTTCCTGATGAAATAATAGTTGTAGATGATTTTTCTGAAGATAATACTTCTAAGATTGCCAGGGAATTTGGCGTTAAATTAATTAAGAATCCTCCTTTGCCTCCAGGCTGGACAGGTAAAAATTGGGCTCTTTGGAACGGGTATTTAAACTCAACAGGTGATATACTGATATTCTTAGATGCTGATGTGAGATTATCCAAAGATGGTGTAGAAAGAATTGTAAAAACCCTTTTTTCAACAAATGGTGCAATTTCGGTTATACCATATCATAAGACAGAGCAGTTTTATGAAAGATTGTGTTTAATTGTTAATATTCTCGGTGTGTTTGCTTTTATGTCACCATATGAAAGAAAGAGCAGAAGCAAAGGAATGTATGGTTCTTGTATAGCAGTTTTTAGAAAAGACTACGAAAAGGTTGGCGGGCACAAACGTATATGTAGCATAGTAACAGATGATTTAAGTCTTGGCAAGCTATTTTGCGAAAATGGTATAAGAGTTGAAAATTTTTTAGGATACGATACTGTAGCATTCAGAATGTACCCAAATGGAATGAAAAGCCAGCTTGAAGGAATTGCAAAGAGTGCGGCATTGAGCATGCAGCTTTTAAATACAAAGACAGTCTTTTTAATTGCTCTGTGGGCTTTTGGACTTGTCTTAACAGGTTTCTTAACACCCATTTTGCTCTACATTCATCATCCTTTAGCAATCCAGTTTTTGATAGGCTATATTCTTTATGTTGTTCAAATATTATACCTTCAAATATATATAGGCAATTTTGGCATTTTGCTTCCTATACTTCACTTTATTCCTACCGCATATTTTTTGCTGATGATTCTATATTCATTCTATCAAGTAAAATTCCTGGGCAGCATCTGTTGGAAAGGAAGACAAATTAAAGTAGGGGGTAAATAAAAATGCTTGCTGCAATTACTCTTTTGGAATTTTTTTGTGGATCGCTGATGTTCTCTTACTGGCTTGGAAAGCTTGTCAAAAAAGATATAACACAAGTAGGCGACGGAAATCCAGGAGCTTTTAACTTAATTCAAGCAGCTGGAATCAAAATTGGGCTTTTGGGAGTATTTTTGGACTTTGCAAAAGGGTATTTCCCTCTTGTGTATTTTGTTGAAAAGGGATACCTGCCAAAGTCATATATTATCCCTGCTGCAATTGCACCTATCTTGGGACATGCATTTTCGCCTTTTTTGAGATTTAAAGGAGGAAAATCCATTGCAACTACATTTGGAGTGTGGAGTGCAACAACCAAGTTTAGAGTGTCTTTTTTCTATGCAATTGTTTTAGCACTTCTTTTTGTAATCGCAAAAAAGCTAAAGCACGGCGGCTCTACCACAACCGAAGAAGACGCTTTCATGGTTGTGTTAGGATTTTTGATTGTAGGTGTTTACCTTTATCTTCTTGATTTTTCTGCATACCTTTTGACACTTTGGTTTTTAAATTTACTTGTCATGATCTATAAGAACAAAGAGAAGCTTTCTACATTTTATTTTGCTATTACAAATAAAGAACATGAATTGAAGAAATAAGCTATTAATAGCCAATAGTACAACGTTTAGTAACTTTTTCTCTGAAAATGTTTTATATTCTAAACAACGACTTCTGTTTTTGTAAATTATAAGGTATAATTTTAGATATGAGAATTCCATAGGTGCTGAGAAAGGAGAAGTCAAACGTATGCATAAAAAATGGTGGAAAGAAGTTGTTGTTTACCAAATCTACCCAAGAAGCTTTTATGATTCGAATGGTGATGGCATTGGAGATCTCCCTGGAATTATTCAAAAGCTTGACTATTTAAAAGAGCTTGGAGTTGATGTAATCTGGTTAAATCCAATTTACAAATCTCCAAATGCCGACAATGGATATGACATCAGTAGCTACTATGATATTATGGATGAATTTGGAACAATGGAGGACTTTGACAAGCTCTTGCAAGAAGCCCACAAGCGAGGAATAAAAATTTTAATGGATTTAGTAGTTAACCACACATCTGATGAACACAAATGGTTTCAAGAATCCAGGAAATCAAAAGATAACCCTTACAGAGACTTTTATTTCTGGCGACCTGGAAAAAATGGAGGACCTCCTAACAACTGGACATCCTTCTTCAGCGGTCCTGCGTGGGAATACGATGAGTTGACAGGAGAATATTATCTTCACCTTTTTGCTGTAAAGCAGCCAGACCTTAATTGGGACAATCCAAAAGTCAGACAAGAAATTTACAAAATGATGAAGTGGTGGCTTGACAAGGGCATAGACGGTTTTAGAATGGATGTAATAAACCTCATTTCAAAAGTTGAAGGGCTGCCAGATGATAAAGAAGGTGAAAAGCAAGGAGGTCTAATTGGCTTTAGATATTATGCCAACGGTCCAAGAGTGCATGAATATCTTCAGGAAATGAACAGAGAAGTTCTTAGCAAATATGATATCATGACAGTTGGCGAAACCCCATTTGTCACACCCGAAATTGCAAAGCTATATGTGGAGTATGACAGAAATGAGCTTAATATGCTCTTTCATTTTGAACATATGGATATGGACTGTAGCGGCAGCAAGTGGAATATAAAACCTTGGAAACTCACTGATTTGAAAAAGATAATGTACAAGTGGTACTTAGCTTTAAAAGACAAGGGCTGGAATTCACTTTACCTTAACAACCATGACCAGCCAAGAATGGTCTCACGTTTTGGCAATGATAAAGAATACAGGGTTGAATCTGCAAAGCTTTTAGCAACTTTGCTTCACACATGGCAGGGAACACCCTATATTTACCAGGGCGAAGAGATTGGTATGACAAACTGCAAGTTTGAAAGTATTGATGAGTTCAGAGATATCGAAACACTCAACTGGTACAAAGAGATGAAAAAGCTTGGAAAATCAGATGAAGAGCTTTTAGAAATCTTAAACAAAAGAAGCAGAGACCATGCACGAACACCAATGCAGTGGGATGATTCTGAAAACGCAGGGTTTACAAAAGGCACCCCATGGATAAAGGTAAATCCAAATTATAAGGAAATAAATGTTAAAAAAGCTTTGGAAGATAAAAATTCGGTGTTTTATTACTATAAGAAATTGATTGAACTTAGAAAAAAGCATCCTGTCATTGTATATGGCGATGTACAAATGCTTTATGAGGACGATGAAAAGATCTTTGCATATACAAGAAATTATGAAGGTGAAAGGCTTCTTGTTGTCATGAACTTTTCCGAAGAAGAAAGTGAGTTTTTAGCACCAAAAGAAATATTTACTCAAAAACCTGAGCTTTTAATTAGCAACTATGAAGTAGATGATAACATTCAAGAAAAAATTGTTTTAAAACCCTATGAAGCAAGGGTATATAAAATATAAGAGGGTGACTTTCAAAAGGGCTGTTTAAAAAAGGTAAAAGAAGATTGAAACAACAGCCCTCTTTACTTTTTATAAAAAATTTTACTTGACAAATTTTAATGTTGAAAATATAATAAAATTGTAATAAGTACAATCTAAAATTAAATCCACAAGGGGGAAGTAAAAATTTCTGATTTGGCTTTTTTAAAACGCAAGCTATTACAAAAGGGAATAAAACCATCGCTGATAAGGCTTAAGGTTTACGAATACTTGGCAGATCACAAAACTCATCCAACAGTAGATGAGATTTACAGTAGCTTGGTCCTTGAGATTCCTACACTTTCAAAAACATCTGTGTACAACACTTTAAGCTTATTTGTAGAAAAAGGACTTGTACAGATAATCACAATTGAAGAAAATATTGCGCGCTTTGATGCTGATACATCAGTGCATGGGCATTTTCAGTGCAAAAACTGTGGCAAAGTTTATGATTTTTCAGTAAAACCAGAGTCTATTCAATCTTCTCTTTCTTCTGAATTTATTGTTGATGAAATTTATGTCTACTATAAGGGCACCTGCCCTTATTGCAAAAATAAAAACAATTAAATTGTGGGAGGTTGAGTTTTGAGATGAAGGATTTAAAAGGAACACAGACTGAAAAAAACTTGTGGGCAGCATTTGCTGGTGAGTCTCAGGCAAGAAACAAGTACACCTATTTTGCATCCCAGGCAAGAAAAGAAGGGTATGAACAGATTGCTGCAATTTTTGAGGAAACAGCTGAAAATGAAAAAGAACATGCAAAGCTCTTCTTTAAATTCTTAAATGGAATTGGTAACACAGCAGAAAACCTCAAAGCTGCTGCAGAAGGCGAGCATTATGAATGGTCTGAGATGTACAAAGAGTTCGCAAGGGTTGCAAGAGAAGAAGGTTTTGATGAGATAGCAACTGCATTTGAGTTTGTTGCAAAGGTTGAGGAAAAGCATGAAGAAAGATACAGAAAGCTTCTTGAAAATGTTGAAAATGGCAAGGTGTTTGTAAAAGACGATGTTGTTGTTTGGAAGTGCAGAAATTGTGGTTATGTACATGTCGGCAAAGAAGCTCCAAAGGTATGCCCAACCTGCAAACATCCACAGTCATTCTTTGAAATTAGAGCTGAAAATTATTAATTTCAAATTTATAAAGAAAAACATAAGGCTGCTACCACTGCTTTTTAATGTGTGGCAGCCTTTATTTCTTGCAGTAAAATGATTTAAATGGTTAATTATTTAGTGTTATAATAGTTTGGTGAAAAGAATTTTTTCTAACTGTAAAGCGAAAGGAGCTTAGAAAAATGAACTGGGGAAAAATAATCATTGGAGATAGCAGAAATATGTCTGAAATAGATAACGAAACAATTGATTTGATAATAACATCACCGCCTTATTGGCATTTAAAAGATTATGGTGTAGAAAACCAAATAGGATATGGTCAAACACTTCATGAGTACTTAAAAGATTTGTATCGGGTATGGCAAGAATGTTTTAGAGTTCTTAAAGAAGGGCGCCGTTTGTGTATTAATATTGGTGACCAATTTGCACGCTCTATAGTCTATGGCAGATATAAAATAATTCCATTACACTCTGAGATAATTGCTCAATGTGAAGATATAGGATTTGATTATATGGGAGCAATAATTTGGCAGAAAAAAACCACTATGAATACAAGTGGTGGAGCAAATGTTATGGGTTCTTACCCATATCCACCAAATGGCATGATAGAAATCGATTATGAATTTATACTTATATTCAAAAAGCCTGGAAAATCCTCGAAGGTGTCTTCTGAAATTAAAGAAAAATCAATCTTGACAAAGGAAGAGTGGAAAGAATACTTTAACGGACACTGGTACTTTAAAGGTGAAAAACAAGCTGAACATGAAGCCATGTTCCCTGATGAACTTCCGTATAGATTAATTAAAATGTTTTCATTTGTTGGAGACACAATATTAGATCCATTCTTAGGTAGCGGAACAACCTTAAAAGTTGCGTTAGAACTTGAAAGAAATGCAATAGGGTATGAAATCAATCCAGATTTTTTAGAAGTAATAAATAAAAAGTTAAATACAATTAATAACTCGTTCCTTTATAAGATTGAGACTATTAAAAAAGAAATCGAAACTCCTGAGATAAAAGCTGTGAAATATGAACCGCGTATCAAAGATGCATCACCTATAATAGATCCTAAGATAATTGAACCGAAAAAAAATCAATATTTTAAAGTTTCCGAAATAGTTTCTGCTGATACAGTTAAACTTAACAGTGGTTTAGAAGTAAAATTATTAGGAGTAAAAATAAAAAAAGAAAAGGAAAAGGAAGCTGTAGAATACTTAAAAAATTATGTGTTAAATAAAGAAGTTTTTTTGCGCTACGATAGCAACTCTACTGTAAAAAACAATAATGTAAATGCTTATTTGTACCTTAAAAACAAAATCTTTATCAATGCTTACTTAATAAAAAGTGGACTTGCTTTAGCCGATAAAGATAGTTTTTACACTTACAAAAATAAATTTGAAAAATTAGAGAGGATTGATTAATAATGGCAAAAGAATGGATCTTAAACATGGCAACTAATAGATGGGGATTAAACAAAAAAGACAAAGTGGGTCCTGTTGCTAAATGGATTAGAGAAACAGCGCCTAAAAATCTCGAAGAGTGGGAAAAGGCTTATTTAAAACTTGTAGAAGAGAATATCTTAAAGCCTCAAAATTTAGAATTCTCTAGCGCTGAAGAATATCTTAAAGAGCTTGGTAGAAAATTGTATATTAAAATAACTGAAGTTATTCAGTCTGAAATTGACGATGTCACTGAAGAAGACTGTATAAATTATATAAAGCAATTAGTAATAAATCGCACTTTTCAAGGGTATCTCACTGAAAAAGAAACTATCTACGGGAAAATAGAAAAATTGCTGAACGTAAAAATTTATCCCGCTCCAGATGAATGGGATAGATTATATAATGTAGACTTTTATATTCAAATAAACAACAAGTATATTGGAATACAAATAAAACCCATTACTTATGAACACATGCCTCAAATACATAATTGGATAGAATGGCTTTCGCAAACACACAAAAAATTTTCAGAAGAATACGGAGGAAAAGTATTTGTTATATTTTCTATCACAAATGAAGACGGCAAAAAGGAGATATACAATGAAAATGAAATAATAAAGCAAATCAAACAAGAAATAGAAAGATTAAAACAGACATAAAAAATTAAGAGGCTGTCACAAAAGATGAGGTGACAGCCTCTTGTTTATTTTTTACCTTTCCACTCTATGATTTAACAGCAGCTTTTTCTTTCTCTCATACTCTTCCTCAGATATCTCGCCATTTGCAAATCTGGTATTTAAAATTCGCAATGCTTCATCATCTGCCTCTGATTTTGACAAAGTATCTCTTTTAGTCTGCAAATATATATGGCTCAGCTTATTTACAACATAAATAATCAAAGCAACAAAGATAATTAGAAACAGTATACCCATTATCCATCCTCCAATCATGTGAAATCCCCAAAGACCGTCAAAATCTCTATAGAAATATCTCATCATGTGATTTTCATCTCCTTTCACAATTTAGTTTTTTGATTTCAATATTATAATACCCCTTTAATGTGAAGAAAGTATGATTAAATTGTAAAGAAAGTGTAAAGAAATTTTTTGAAATTTAATAAATCAAATGACTTAGAGAGATATTCCACGGTTTTATTTGTTATTTCAAAAATTTCTTGACAGTTTAACTTCTATTGTATATACTTGACATATGCACAATTTTTTAATCAAAATCTGCGAGGGGGTAAATGTTTTGAAAAGGAAAACCTTATTAAACGTAAGTATTGTATTTGTCTTGCTTTTGAGTTTACTTCTCAGCTCTGTTGCATATTCTCAAACGGTCTCTACTCCTCTTTTAAAAGCTGGCTTAGCTTATGCTCAGGCTCAGAGTAGTAAAACTATTGATGAAGAGTTCAGAATTGATTTGAGGTATTCTGCAGGAAACAATGCAACAGCAGATAGCAAAAAGTTAGAAGAGTTTTTCAAAAAAATGTACATCAAAGGTAGGGTTATTTCAGATGTCTCAAAATACGAAAGCAGTATGCAAATTGCCCTTTATTACAATAATAAAGAACTCTTAAAAGGTTCAATGTATGTTAACAAAGAATATGTTGCATACAACTTCCCACAAATTTACTCAAAACCACTTTATGTAAAGCTGAACCAAGCTTATGCCAATATGCCTGTGCAGATTGATGTAAACAAGTATATAAAACTTTTCGATATTCAAAACAATCCTCAGCTTCAGTCACTGATTGCAAGCTACGCAGATGTTGTTTTACCAAAACTTGCATCTTGCGCAAAGCTTTCTGATAAAAAAGTTGAACTTATATTTAGCAATGGTAAAAAGGAAAGCTGTGATGAGATTATTTTCGAATTCAATAAGAACTCTTCCCTTGACCTTTTGAAAGCCATTTTGACAAAAGCAGCGGATGATAAGGCAACAAAAGAGGTTGTTTTAAACGTTGCAAAGGCAATACTTGAAGATTCACAAGCTATTCTAAATGCTCAGCAATTAGATAAAACTACTACCTTAAACATTGACGAAATAATGAAGCAAGCTGAAGCAAATTATTCTCAGTCAATAAAAGAGGTTGTTTACCAATTAGATAAAATAAGTCCACAAATTCCTCCATTCACTCTCCAGTACAGAATGATGGTTGACGGCAAAAATAATTTCAAAGGTGAAAGATTGTATTTCTACTTGAAAGATTCTAACAATTTCAAGGTAATGTTTGATTTAAAAGGGGTTATCAATTCCCTAAATCAACCAGTTAATATAACAAAGATTGATATATCAAAGGGTGCAGATATAAGCAAGCTTTCAGACAAAGATTTTGAAACAATAATGAGAAATGTTGAAAATATACTCAAAATGGCTGGAATTTCTATTACTAAATAACTTCTTTTAAGACTTTAAAACCAAAAGAGGAGTTATCAAGAAGGCGATAACTCCTCTTTACTTTTATTTCTAATTTCTGATTTTCTTTTGTAAAAATATCTCATTGGCTTGTACATCAAGGCAATTCCTAATATTATTAACATGAAAATAGACCCCTTTATTGATGAGTTATTCTCTGCGTTTGCGACCTTATCAGACATAAACAATAGCCCAATAAGTCTAAAAGAATTTACTGTAGCATGAAATATAATTGAGTTCCATATTGAATTTGTCCAGTACAAAACAAGTGCTGAAAATACTCCGATAAAAAAAGCAAACATTCCCTGATATAAATTAGAGTGAAACAATCCAAAAAGTAGTGCTTGGATAATTACTGCCAAATATATGTTCATCTGATTTTCAAGCATCGTACCAAAAATTAAACCTCTGAATACAAACTCTTCAAAAATTGGCGCTGCTACTACAATTGTAAAAACTATTAATGCTGTTGCCTCGCTACTTATAAATCTTTGCATTGAATTTTCATATCTCTCTTTAAAAGGAGTCATTATGCTGATTGAGTCTATAATGGCACTAATAAAAAGAAAAGATATTGCCAATATTATTGTATAAATAGCATCTTTAAAAATTATTTTTCGGAAATTACATAACTTTAACATATCTATTTTTCTTCTTTTTAAAGAAATTTATTAAAAACAGTAGGCAAGTTCCAATATATAACATGTTTCCAGTTTCATCTCTATTAAATATTAAGACTACAATTGCCATAATAATAGCACTTAGCAGAAGCAACCCAATGTATTTAAACATCTTTCAAAACTTTGGAAAACATTTTTCACCCCCCTTTTTCTAACTTTATTTAACCAGTGTCTTCAACTTACTTTTACCACTTTTTATAAGGAAAAATCATTTTTTCACTATCCTTCTTAAAATCTTCTTCGTCAGAGTTATTCACTATTTCAAACCGAATATACCATAAAATAACATTAATTATTATTAATCCTACTAAAAAATAGACTTTATATTTTCTGAACCAAAAATAGTGGACAAATCCTAAAACAGCACCCAAAGCCATATAAACCAAATACCAAGCTCCTGTTCCCTTTTTCTGTTGTGGTTTGTCTTGAACAGATCTTGAAAAAGGCATCTGCTGTGTCGCAAGTGGAAATACTAAAAGAGAAAAGAATATTAATACAAAAAACATTGTTAAATAGTCAATTATTGAATTACGTATTAAAACAAAAAGTATTATTGAAAGTATAATGAATAGTCTTACACCTATTGTAAAGACAAAAGCTAAATACGCTCCTTTTTTAATATCAAAAGGTTTTTTTATCGGTAAAACCTGATATATCCATGCAGCGTTTTTGTTGGTTGTTATCTGTACCATCTGAAATATAGAAATCATACCTGTTATAAAAACATACATTGAATAATAAAAGAAAAATTCTTTTGAAATAACATCAAGGACTGATTTTTTCTGAAAAGCTTCTCTTATTACCGGCGCTATGGCAATTACCAAAAATGATGCAAGGCTTGGATATATACTGCTTTTTAAGTACCTGTCTCTTTTTAGCTGAGCTTTTGCAAATATATATGAAGCTCTTTGAACCCCATTTCTTAACAAAACATTGCTTATAAATCCCACTTTGTAGATTTTTGGTTTTACTTCAATCTCACCTGCGTTTAGTTTTACAAGATTTTTTTCTAAAATCTTGCCTGTATAAGAAACATGAAGATATACCAAAAACAGTGTAATTACTATTGCCATAACTCCGAAAGAGAGATTCAATAAACTTCTATTGCTTCCATACAAATACTCAAATAAACTTGCAAACCATGATGTTGGTAAAATATACAGCCACCAAGAATGTACTTTTGAAAAATTGGCTTTTACAACTGCTTCAAATATTTGCCCCGACAGCTGGTAAAAAATAGTAAAAACAACCATCAAAGTAATCTGAAAACCCACTATGACATCTCTTAGCTTTTCACCATCAAAATACACTAAAATACCTGCATATAAAAGGTTACATAAGCAGTATGAGAACAAAAGTACAAGCAGATAGATTAACAACAATAGAATGAAGAATGCCAATTTATACTTTATAGCCCCCAAAATTAAAGAAAGAAGAAATATCAAAAATGTTCTTGAAAAAAGCATAACAACAATAAAATATGTTTTCGCAAAAGCATATGTCTTATCATCAACCGGTTTTGTCAAAATAATATTCTTCTCTGTAATGTCTAATATAAACCACGAAAAGTCTGATATTATAGTTGAGACAACTAAAAAAAGCAAAATCATAATGTTAAGTGAAATCCTCACAAACATTGTACTGTTGATTAAAAGAAACACCGCAGGGATAAAACCTATGAAAAATTGAAGAATGATATAGAAAATCTTTGACAATTTATCTGCAACAGAAGACTTCTGCAGGGTGGGCACACTTCTTTTTGCCACTAAAAATTTGTATCGCAAAAGAATTTTTAAAGTGGCATAATCAATACCTGCTTTTTTTATAAAAGGCAAAAACAAATCCAACAGTCTCACTGCAATACTATCTCTCATCTTTTTCACCCTTCATTACCTTTACAATTTCTTTTGCGATCTCCTGATGATTGGTAAAGCCTGTCAGCTCATTGAAAAGCTGCTCTAAATTACTTTGTTTAAGTTTCTGTGCAAGTTCTTCAAAAGGACCGTCTGCAACAATTGTACCTTTGTTTAAGAGAATAATCCTGTCGCTCACCTTCTCAACAACTTCCATAATATGAGAAGAGTAAAAAATGGTTTTGCCCTCTTTCTTTAGTTCTTTCATAAGTTCTTTGAAGATTGTTGCTGAGTTTGCATCAAGACCTGTCAAGGGTTCATCAAAGAACAAAAGATCAGGGTTGTGAATTAAACTTGAAATAATTGCAAGTTTTTGTTTCATACCTTTTGAGTATGTAGAAAGCCTTGAATTTATAGCATCTTTCAAATCAAAAATTTCAATGAGCTCTAACGATCTTTTTTTAACTGTCTCCTCATCAAGCCCATAAAGCTGCCCGACAAAATTTAAGTACTCCATTGCAGTAAGACTTTCATAAAGCTCAATGACCTCTGGAACATACCCTATTTTCCTTTTGTAAAGATACTTTCCTCTAATGTCCTCACCAAAAATCTCAACCTTGCCTTTGTAATTTGTAATAATCCCCAAAAAGATTTTAATTGTAGTGCTCTTGCCTGCTCCATTTGGTCCGATGTACCCTATAATCTGCCCAGCCTCAACTTCAAAGCTGATTCCATTTAGCACATTTCCCTGACCATAGTCCATGTAAAGCTCACTTACAGACAAAATTTTGCTCAATTTTATCACCTTTGAAATCAATTGTTTTTACAAAATAATAATACCACAATTAGCTTCGTTTAAAAACAAAAAGGCTAAAACCTCTGTTTCCCCATCCAGAAGCTTTAGCCCTAATAAGCATTATTATTCAACTCTCTTTTATCCTCATTCTAACATCTCCATAAGATACATAAATATTCTGTCATTCAAGTAGAAAATCTGTTCATGTCCAAAGTCAGGATAAATTAGCATTTGCTTTTTGCTCTGAATCTTGTTATACGCAGCAAACTGAGTAGATGGCGGGCATATTGTGTCCATTAACCCTGTTACCATCAAAACTTCTGCCTTTATCCACTTTGCAAGGTGCTGAACGTCTATGTACCCAAGTTTTGTAAATATTTCATCTTCCCTTTCATGAAGAGGGTCTCTAAACCTGAAATATGTTCTAATTTCTTCATACGCATCCTTTGCAAGGTCCATCTCCCACACTCTTTTGTAATCACACAAGAAAGGATATACTGATATCACTCTTGATACATAAGGTGAAAGCGCACCACACGCCAGTGCCAAGCCACCACCTTGTGAAAATCCCATTGCGGCAATTTTGCTGCTGTCTACATCTGGCATATTGGCAATTATCTTTGCAAGCTCAGCTGTGTCCAAGAAAATCTGTCTGTATAAAAGGTCTTCTTTGTCTCCATCTAAGCCTCTTATAATATGTCCATGGACAGTATTTCCTTTGACCCCGCCAACATCTTCTGAATAGCCATTTTGACCTCTCACATCCATTGCAGCAACTACAAAACCAGCTGCTGCCAAAGCAAACTTGTCGCTCCAATCACCTGAATACCAAGCATATCCATGAAAACTTAACACTGCTGGGCAAGGTTTTTCAATCTTTTTGGGCTTTATAAGTTGTGATCTTATTCTCGCACCTTTTACCCCTGTGAAATAGAGGTTGTAGCACTCTGCATAAGGTGCTTCAATTGAAGTTTCTTTTACAATTTCAACCTGCGGATCAACATCGTCCATCTCTTTTAAAGCTTTTTGCCAGTATTCGTCAAAATCGGGCGGGCATGGATTTGTTCCCATGTAGGTTTTGAGCTGATCAAGCGGCATATCAAATACCATAACTGAATCTACCACCTTTCGTTTTTGTTCTCATCTTTTATTTTACAACTACTGGTGGCAGCAGTTATATCTTAATTTTTTTAGGCTTGTCTCAATATTTTGATAAAATCTGTCCATTCTCTTATCAAAAATAAAAAGGCTGTTACACGCATTTTTCGGCAACAGCCTTAATTATTAGCCTTTTGCAAGTACATATTTATTTTATCTTTTTCAGCTCCGTAGATCACATCTAATATTCTTTTTTTAATACTCAAAATCTTTGCAGGATTTACGCTAAGCTCATCAACACCAAGCCCAATCAATATTGGTACAATTTTTTCATCAGAAGCTATCTCTCCACAAACCCCAACTTCTTTTCCTTTTTTGTGCGCATTTTCAACTGTCATTTTAATTAACCTCAAAACTGCAGGATTTAATGGGTCATACAAGTATGAGACCTTTTCATTTGTCCTGTCAATTGCAAGTGTATATTGAATAAGGTCATTTGTGCCAATGCTGAAAAAGTCTACCTCATCGGCAAGAATGTCTGAAACAAGTGCTGCAGCAGGAGTTTCAATCATTATACCAATTTCTATTTTTTCTGAAAACTCAATTCCCTGTTTTTTCAATTCTTCTTTAGCTTCTTGCAAAATGCTTTTTGCCTCTTTTAATTCGCCAGCAGTGGTTATCATAGGGAACATTATTTTTAGATCCCCATAAATTGATGCTCTCAAAAGCGCTTTTAGCTGGGTTTTAAACAGTTCCCTATGACCTAAACAAAGCCTTATTGCTCTGTAACCTAAAAATGGGTTGAGCTCATTTTCTATGTTCAAATACGGAATATTTTTGTCTCCCCCAACATCCAATGTTCTTATAATAACAGGCTTCCCTTCCATCTTCTCAAGCACAGCTTTGTATGCAGCAAACTGCTCATCTTCTGAAGGTGGTGAACTGCGGTTCATAAACAAAAACTCTGTTCTGAAAAGTCCAATTCCCTCTGCGCCATTTTTTATCGCAATCTCAGCCTCATCAGGAAGAGCGATGTTGGCATACACCTTAATTCTTTTGCCATCCTTAGTTTTAACTTCTGTTGCAACAAATCTTTTTAGTTTTTCCTTTTTCTTTTTTTCCTCGTTCATTCTCTTTTCATATTCTTCAAGTGTCTGCTTATCAGGGTTGATTAAAACTGTGCCTTGATATCCATCTACAATTACAACATCACCATCTTTTATTTTCTCAAGAGCACCTTTTACACCTACTATTGCAGGAATCTCATATGTTCGGGCAATTATAGCTGTGTGAGATGTCTTTCCACCCTGTTGAGTTACAAAACCAGCTACTCTTGTTTTATCCATCTGAGCAGTTTCAGAAGGTGTCAAATCCTCAGCCACAATAATACTACCCTCAGCAAGATTTTTTAAATCTGCCTCTGAATGACTTTCATCACTAAGAATTCTGATAAGCCTTTTAGACACATCCTTAATATCGCTTGCCCTCTCTCTCATATACTCATCATCCAAGCTCAAGAGCAAGCTTTCATAAAACTTTGCTGACTCATCAACTGCCCACTCTGCATTTGTGCCTTGCTGTATCTTTTCTTTCACCATTTTGACAAACTCAGGGTCATCAAGAATTAAAAGGTGTGCATCAAATATCATGGCTTTATCTAAGCCGAGAGTTTGCTCTGCATGCTTTTTTATATCTGAAATCTCTTTTTTAGCTTTATCAATAGCCTCTATAAATCTTTCTATCTCTGTTTCGGTATTATCAACGCTGTAGCGTTTTATGCTATATTCTTTTTTGACAATTACAGCTTTCCCAATTCCAATTCCTTCTGATACAGGTATTCCTGCGATCATATATATTTATACCTCCATCTTTTTCTACTCATTCAAACCTTCAAGAAGTTTTACTAAAGTATCTAAAGCCTCTTTTTCATCTTCACCAGCAATCTTTAAAGTAATCTCATCACCTTTTTTGGCTCCTATTGCCAAAATATTTAATATGCTTTTTGCATTCACTTCTTTGCCGTCTTTGACGATAAATATATCACTTTTAAATTTAGCCGCCTGTGTGACAAATATGCTAGCAGGTCTTGCATGAAGTCCTGTTGGATTTTGCAGAATAACTTTTGCCTCAACCATTTTATTCCCTCCAAGGCATAAAATTTATTTTTACAAGAAGAAAAGGCAGGCTGCCCTGCCCTACCTTTATACCTTTTTAGGTTTCAAGGCCGAAACCATAAGTGCTGTCACAATGGTACCTATCAAAATTGCAACTGCATATAATGGCAAATTACCAACTGCATTTGGAATTGGCAAAACAAATATTCCACCATGAGGCACTGCTAATGTGGCTTTAAACAATATGCTCAAGGCAGAAGTCACAGCTGAACCTACCATTATAGATGGAATAACTCTAAGTGGATCAGCTGCAGCAAACGGGATTGCACCTTCGGTTATAAATGAAATTCCAAGGAAGAAAGCAGCCTTTCCTGCTTCTCTTTCTTCTGTGGTAAACTTATCTTTTGCAATTACTGTTGCAAGCGCAAGTCCAAGTGGTGGTGTCATACCTGCTGCCATCACTGCAGCCATTATTGTTGATGGCTGACCTGCTGCCAAAGTTGATACCGCAAAAGTATATGCGGCTTTGTTAACAGGTCCTCCCATATCAAACGCCATCATAAGACCTAAAATAATTCCAAGTAAAACAGCACTGCCACTGCTCATGCTTTTGAGCCATTCTGTCATTGCTTTATTTAAAGCTGCAACAGGTTCGCCTACAACATATATCATACCCAAACCAATAATCAATGTTGACAAAACAGGCAGGATCAATACCGGCATTAAACCTTCCATTGTTTTTGGTAGATTTATGGTTTTCTTAAGCCATGCAACTAAATACCCGGCTGCAAACCCTGCAACAATGCCACCTAAAAAACCTGCTCCAAGCTTATTTGCTAAAAGCCCACCTATCATTCCTGGTACAAGGCCAGGCCTGTCTGCAATTGAAAATGCTATAAAGCCAGCCAGTATTGGAACCATGAGATAAAACGCACTACCACCGCCTATGTCCATGAGCGCTGCTGCAAGTGTTCCTTTTTGTTCAAAAGCTTTGATACCAAACGCAAAGGATATTGCAATTAAAATGCCACCTGCGACAACAAAAGGAATCATATAAGAAACACCTGTCATCAAATGCTTGTAAACACCAGTTGCTTTTTCTTTTGCTTCTTTCTTGGCCTCAAAGACCTTATCAACATAGTCCTTCTTCTCCATGTTCATAGCCTTTGTAATAAGCCCTTTGGGGTCTTTGATAGCATCCTTCACACTTGCTCGTACAATTGGCAATCCTTGGAATCTGTCTTCATCAATCTTTGTGTCGCATGCAAGTATTACTGCATGTGCCTCTTTTAAGTCTTCCGGTGTTATCTCATTTTCTGCGCCAACAGACCCTCTTGTTTCGACCTTGATCTCAACCCCAAGCTCTTTTGCCGCCATTTGAAGTGCCTCTGCTGCCATGTACGTGTGAGCAATCCCAGTGGGGCAAGATGTTACTGCCACAATCTTCATTTTTTAATTCCTCCTTTTTTAATTTTGCTCAAAAGCTTTAATAAGATCATCAAAAGACTTAGCATTATATAGTTTTTCCCTAACATCTTCATGCATAAGTTTTCTTGAAATAAAGCTTAACACATGAAGATGTGTATCAGCAGCGTTATCAGGGACAGAAATCAGAAAGAAAATATGAGCAGGTTTTCCGTCCATAGAGTCAAAGTCCACTCCACTTTTGGATACACCAAAAGTTATACAAGGCTCTAAAACAGAACTATCCTTCCCATGTGGAATTGCTATTCCCATTCCTATTCCAGTTGAAAACTCTTCTTCCCTTTTCATTACAGCTTTTTTGAATTTTTCTTTATCTGTAAGTTTTCCATCGTTGTAAAGAATGTCAATTAATTCATCAATAACCTCTTCCTTTGTTTTAGCCTTTAAATCAAAACATAGTCGGTTTGGTGAAAACAACTCTTTTATATCCATAACATCATCCCAACCTCTCTAATTCTATTTTTTTAAAATAGTAATCTACCTGGTTTTTCTCAGGTGCTCTAACACCTTCTTTTGATATCTTTGCCGCTGCGCAAGCACAGGCAAGCCTAAACATCTCTTTCTCAGACATCTTTTTAAAAATACCATAAGCTATTGCTGCAACCATTGAATCACCAGCACCCACTGTACTTTTGACATCAACTTTGAAAGGTTTTGCATACAAGGCTGTACTTTCGCTTACAAAAATTGCTCCATTTGCACCCATTGAAACCAAAACAATTTTTAGCCCCATCTCAATTAGCTTTTTTGCTGATCCTATAACCGAATTTATATCGTTCTCATCTACATCAAAAAGAGTTTTAAACTCATGGATGTTAGGCTTTATGACATCTGGCCTTGCCTCAACACCACTTTTTAGAGCTTGCCCCTCTGCATCAAAGATTACAATTGCCCCTTTTTGCTTTAGCTTTTCAATCATCTCAAAATACATTTCTTCATCGGCATTTGCAGGAAGGCTTCCTGATAGAACAAAAATGTCATCTTTTTTAGCTGTATTTTCTATTTTTTCAAACAAGGACTGTTTATCATTTTCGGTTATCTCAAATCCGGGTTGATTCAAATCGGTGTACTCTTTAGTCTCTAATTCAACAATCTTTATATTGGTGCGTGTAAGCCCCTTGACAAATATAAAGTCATTTTTTATTCCAAACCTTTGAAGGTACTTTAAAAACCACTCTTTATTCTCTTCACCAAGAAAGCCCAAAGCAATTGACTCTTCCCCTAAAGCCTTTATAACCTTAGACACGTTTATCCCTTTGCCGCCGGCATCAATCATATAGTGGTTGCTTCTATTTACCTGTCCTTTTTCAAGCCTATCGATGTATATTGTCATATCAACTGCAGGATTTAATGTAACAGTGTATATCAATTTTATCTACCACCTTGCAAAATTTTTACTCAGTAATAACCTCAACCTCAAGCGCCTTAAATTCCTGTTTTTGCTTTTCATCCATTTTGTCAGTAATAATATAATTTAATCTGTCAACTGGACAAATGAGAGCAAATGTGACTTGCCCAAATTTTGAGCTATCTGCAACTAAGAATACCTCTTTTGCATTTTCTATCATCGTTCTTTTTACAGCTGCCTCTAAATGAGTGGGAGTTGTAACACCAAACTCAATAGATACACCATTTGCAGCAATAAATGCCTTGTCGCATCTGAACTGCTTTAAAGTACTTTGAGTAATATCTCCAACCAAAGCTTTTGTCTTTGATCTTATCACCCCACCTGTAACAATTACTTCAATATCCTCTCTGTTTGAAAGTTCATTTGCTATATTAACCGAATTTGTTATTACTATTACATTTTTTGCTGTTATATTCCTTGCTATGTATTGAGTTGTAGTTCCTGAATCTAAGATTATAGTATCTCCATCCTCAATATATTTTGCAGCAAGCTTTCCTATATATTCTTTTTCTTTTGCGAATCTGTCCTCTTTTTCAGCAAATGATAGCTCAAACGTAGTTGCAAAATTGTTTACTGCCCCACCATGAGTCCTTTTGACAATCCCAAGACTCTCAAGCTCATTCAAATCCCTTCTGATTGTTGACTCTGACACACCAAATAGTTTAGCCAGCTCATTTACTTTAACACTCTTTCCCTCTTTTATCATCTGGGCTATTTTGCTTTTTCTCTCTTCTGCAAACATAGTATCACCTTTTCTCAATTATGCTCATTTTTTATGATTATTTGTGACTTAATATGCTCATTTGTGATTGATTTTATTATAGGATATGAAAGTTTTCTTGTCAAGCTATTTTAAACAAAAATTTTTGGCAGACTACATAGAGAAACGTAAAATTTGAACAAAATAAGCGAACTAATATTGTATAAGGTGTCTATCAAAAAAACTCTAAAGATAGAATAAATTAATTGTGCAAATTAAAAAGGACCGCTGCTCACGCTTAGCGGCCCTTGAATTTGTATTATTTCCGTATTAGGTCAACTTTCCATTAAATTATAATCTTGTCAATATTAAAAAACATATAAGAACATACTAACAAAAACCTCTTTTTATGTTAACTTGTCCCTGGAAATTTCTATGCAAATTTTATCCTGTATTTTTAGAATGTCAAAATCGTTTTTTGATATATTATTTCGCCAATTTTCTGGCATAAACTATATTTTTCTTTAAATTGCCTAGATTTTCCCCAATTTTCTCGACTTATAATAAAACAGCTTTTTGCTCAATTAGAAGTTATATTAGAAAATATCTTAGTGTAAAATATTCGCAGGCTTCAAGACAAAAAAGTAGCCTATCTTTTTCAGTATCTTATCTTCTGCAAATTTCAAAAATTTTCCACTTACAAAAGTTTACTTTTTCTGCCACACTTTACCTTTTTCTCATACACAACTTTACCTGTCTGAGCAAAGTATTTTTCAAATGTACTCAGGTCGGTTCTAATCCTTTTTTAATTGTTTTTTGTAACAAAATCTATACGCCTTGTTTAAGTATAAAGGCTTACCAAGCCAATTTTCTAATATGGTAAAGAGTAAAAAGTTTGTGGTATAATTATTAAAGAGAAAAGTTTGTGTTTTGAACAAAGGTGGGTATAAGTTGGAAACAAGCTTTTTAAACAAATATGAATATTACACATACGATGAATTTTTGACCCTTCAAAAAGAGGAAACCCGATTTAAAATTGAATATGACAATGGCTTTATCTTTTCTATGCTACCTTCTCACCCAAACCATCCATATTTCTCCTCTTCTTGCACTCATTATTCAATCCCATCCTGCAATGTATTTTCCCACAGTTGTCTTTCTTCAACTTCTTCCTGCCACAGCTTACTGTTTTCTTTAAGAACTGCAAAAGCTTCAGCAGTAGCTGAAAGTAAAATTTTCCTTTTGTATTCTGCAAGGGCTTCCTGAATTATTTTTTGCATTGGTTGATTGAGCTGCTCTGAAAGTTTCTTTAAACTTTTATATGTTTCAACATCCACTCTTACTGTTGTCGTTTTATTTGCCATAATCATCACCTCGTAGATTAATTTATCTACTTAATAGTATACTGCATTGAAAAAATTTTCTTAAAATAAAAACAAGGGACTGTGCCAAAAAATTTGGAACAGTCCCTTTTACCATAAGCCAATTAAATAAATATTTTTTTATGGATTTACCATGCTCACAACTTTGCCATCGTACCCTAAGATGAGGTACACTCTCTGACCAACTTTGAAGGTGTCAGAAAGAAGCACAGATGGGTCAAAATCTTCACTCACCTCGTATGTCTTGTCTACAAGCTTTCCTGACGCCTGGTCATATACGCTCACAACAATAGACTTTGGTGTGAACCTTGTTGGCTGGTAGCTCTTGATATAACCCTCAACCTTATCATCTACAACAAGTATGAACTTGTTGCCGCCCCAGATGTCTGTCACAGCATACACAACATCGTTTTTCTGAATATAGCTGTAATCCACAACATCCCCGTCTTTTATAACTTTACTGCTACCACTTATATCCAAATCACCTGCTTTTAAGGTCAGATATGTCTGCTCGTTTGCAAGGTATGGCTTGCTGTATACCGGGTCAAATATTACACAGTAGTCGTACCCTCTCTTTTGTGTTGATATCCCAAACACAAGCGATGTTGCCCTTTGCATCTTCTGAAGCACCTGTGAGTAGTCAATCTTTGTGCCGCTGTAGTAGTAGGTTATGTTCTGTGGCAGAGTCATCTCAACCTGTGTTCCGCCTTTATCAACTGTTACTTTGCTTCCAAGAGCATACACAACTGTCATGCCATCTGTTGACTTGAACTTCTTGTATATAAACGTTATATCGTTATCTGAATCAACATAAAGCCCATATTTTGCACCAACTTCCAAGTTTATATTCTGGTTTGACGGCAGGGTCAAAATGCCCTTGTCTGTCAGAACTTCATTTTCTGCAAGACCTTTTGTTACCTTACTTGTTCCCATTACAATAACTTCCATGTATGTTCCATACTCATCATAATATGGGTCCTGGATGATTGCATACTCATACGAACTTCCTGTCTGGTTGTAGCCAAAATAGATTTTCTGACCTGTTTTGAGAATGCTCTTTAGCTGGTCATAGCTGAGCTTATTTCCATTGTAATAGTACGTAGGTTTTTGAGGAAGAAACATGGTATTTTCACTGCTTCCTTTTTTGAGCTTTACATTTGTATCACTAACCACTCCCGTGATCTCCGCTGACTCCACGTTGTTAAGCTTTTTCACAACCTTGGTGATTGTATCATTTTTGATATACACGCCATACTTTGCTCCAACTGTCAGCTTTCCTGCAGATCTTCCCACAACATATATGCCCTTGTCTGTTAGAACCTCGTTTGTTGCAAGCTTGCTTGACGAAATACTATCTGCCATCACTATGACCTCTGTGTATGTGCCATACTCAAGAGAGTATGGGTCCTGAATTACAACGTATTCGTATGTCTTGCCATCCTTTGCAAAACCAAAATAGATTTTCTGACCCACTTTTAGCACATTTTTAAGCTCAGTATAGTTTGTTTTTGTACCATTGTAATAATAAACCGGCTTTTGAGGCAGAATAATGTTCTCCTGCCCCTGAGTACCTTTTAGCTTGACGTTAGTATCACCTACAACATCTGTTACCTCATATTGCTGAGTATTATTCAACTTCCTTACAACAAGAGTTATCTTATCGTTTTTAACATAAAGTCCGTACTTTGCACCTATTTCAAGCTTTGTATCAGCAGATGGAAGGTAAAAGATGCCCTTGTCAGTCATAACCTGGTTGGTCTCAAGGCTTGAGTTTAAAAGTGCATCCTGCAAAACTATTGCCTCAATATAATTCCCGTACTGTGTACCGTATGGGTCTTGAATAACATATGCCATGATTTTGCCTGTGTCAGGGTCTTTTGATACATAGAGTATCTGGTCTTCTTTTAAAATGCTTGGCAGATTTTCATAGCTCTGTTTTGTCCCCTGATAGTAATATACAGGTTTGCTTGATAGCTGAATCTTCTGTGTCTTGCCGTTTTGAGCAGCATCAAGTGTGTAATCATCTATATTTTTGATGGTAAACTTGTCAGATACCCATACCTTTTGCAAAGCTACTGTGATTGTATCATCTTTTATATACACTCCATACTTTGCTCCAATTTCAAGGTTTTCAGGTTTTATCGAAGATGCAACAAAGTATATTCCCTTGTCTGTCTGAACCTGGTTTGCATCCAGTGCCGATGATGTTTTGGGAGTTGCCAAAATCAAAACCTCATCGTAGTTTCCATAAATCTCTTGTGCATATATGTCGGAAATTACAACAAAGTCCACTTTGCTCCTATCTTCAGAATATATAAAGCTTATTTTCTGGTTTGGTTTTAGAACATTTTCAATTGCATCGTAGCTTTGTTTGGAGCCATTGTAATAGTATGTTGCCGAAGATGGCAAAGTTATTGATTTTGTCTTTCCACTTTCACTGTAATATACAGTCCTGCTGCTTACCTTTGTGCTGACAATCTGAAAAGAGTAGTTTTCTGTACCAAATACTTTTGTAATTTTATTGCCATCGACCTGAAGCATGTACTTTTTCCCAACTTCAAGTTGCGTTTTTGTTGTGTTAACAAGTACTCCGCTGTCTGTCAAAACCTCATTTGGAAGAAGCTTTGATGATGTCTTGCCAGTATCAAGTACAACATACGATTTGTAAAGCCCAACATATTCAGAAAATTTTATGCCGCTGCTGCTCTGGTTTGATACTGACACTCCGCTTAAAGCTGACTGGATAGATTGAGCTTGATTTCCACCAGTTTTGACCTCAGTGTCAAGAAGCCTTGATAGCATTAAGGCAAGAGCCCAGCGTGGAACTTTTTGCGAAGCAGAAAGGTTTATTCCTTTTATAAGCCCAAGCTCAGACGCCTTGTCGATATAGTTTTGTGGCCAGATGCCAGAAAGGTCTGAGTCAGAGTACCCAAGCATCCTTACAATAGCAGTTGTTGCCTGGGCAAAGGTAAGCGGGCCGTTTGGATTAAATCTGCCATCTGCCATTGGTGTCATGTATTTCTTCTTTACTGCCCAATTGACATATCCGCAAAGAACTGTATTTGGCTTTATATCGGGATACTGCGAATATCCTTTTAGCAGGTTTGCCTCATCCCCTGCGTTTGAAATCTTTACAATTGCAGCTGCAAACTCACTGCGCAGAACAGCAGTGTTCGGCTTGAAATAGTCCTTGTAAACAAGAATTCCAAGCTTATTTAACTTTTCTACAGCCTGTTTGTAGCTTGCATTTGCTGGAATATCCTTGTATGCAGCGAAAGCAGATGACAAACTAAAATTTATAAGCACAAAACCAAGTAGTAAAATGGCTGTCAAAAACTTTTTTCTCATCTTTCATATCCCCTCCAGTTTTATTCGTATCTTAGCGCTTCTATCGGGTTGAGGCGCGATGCTTTTGATGCTGGGAACAGTCCAAACACAATGCCTATTGCAAGTGATATTGTAAATGCCAATATTGCCCACGGTATCGAAAATATTGCTGTTGCAACATTCAGCTTTGACATCAAATTGATTGTTACATAACCCAAAATAATCCCGATTATTCCACCAAGCCCTGTCACAACAGATGCCTCTATCAAAAACTGAACAAGTATGTTTCTCCTCTTTGCGCCGATTGCTTTTCTGATTCCAATCTCTCTTGTCCTCTCTGTCACAGACACAAGCATGATGTTCATGATGCCAATTCCACCAACAATCAGCGAAATTGCAGCAATCCCGGCAAGCATGAGTGTGAGTGTCTGGGTCACACTGTTTAAGGTGTCAAGTAGCTGGGCTGTGTTGAAAACTCTAAAAGCTGTAGAATCGTTATAAATCTTCATGAGAAAATCGTTGAGATAGTTCATTACAGCTTCGCTTCTGTTGCCATCTGTGATTTTTATTGCAAAGTTTCGAATGATTGCGTTTCGTGTAAGCCTTTGTGCAACTGTTACAGGGACTATCACCTGGTCATCGTCTGACTGCTCCTGCGAATTTGCACGCTCTTCTAAAACACCAACAACCGTGAATATCTGCCCGTTTATTTTTATCTTTTGCCCTATAGGGTTTTGCCCGTTGAACAAATCCTTTACGATGTACGTCCCAACTAGCGCAACCTTTTGACGGTAGTCCACATCAATGGGCAAAATAAACCTTCCGCTGCTAACATTGACGTCTCTAACTGTACTGTAGTCTGCTGTTGTTCCAATGAGGGTTGTATCGTGGGTGTTTGTTCCATACTTGAGCGTGACAGAACTTGATACAGTTGGTGCAATTGCTTCTATATCATCTGCATGCTGGTCGGCAAACTGTTGAAGTTCTTCATATGTGACATTTCTGTTGCTGTTTCTTCCTGTAATATTTATCTGTATTAGATTTGTCCCAAGCCTTTGAAGCCTGTCTGTTATGCTTTTGGTGCTTCCCTGGGCAAGCCCAACAACTGCAATCACCGCCCAGATACCGATGATGACACCAAGCATAGTAAGAAAAGACCTTAGCTTATTTGAAAGGATGCTCTTTATTGCCATCTTGAAAGCTAAAGCAAACTGAGCCACCTGTCAGCTCACCTCCTTGTCCTCTATTATTTGACCGTCCTGAATCCGCACAATTCTTCTTGCCTGAGCTGCTATGTTGTTGTCGTGTGTAATTAAAACAATTGTACTACCCTGTGCATGAAGTTCCTTAAATATTTGCATTATTTCAGCACCTGATTTTGAGTCCAAGTTTCCTGTTGGCTCATCAGCAAGAATTATTGCCGGGCTTGTGACAAGCGCCCTTGCAATTGCAACTCTCTGCTGCTGACCGCCAGATAGCTCTCTTGGTCTGTGATGCATTCTATGTTCCAAGCCAACCCTTGCAAGAGCTTCTTTGGCAAGCTTGTGACGTGTTGATGCTGGAGTCCCTTTGTAGATTAAAGGAAGCTCAACATTTTCAAGAGCTGTGAGCTGTGGTATTAAGTTAAAGTTTTGAAATACAAAGCCTATCTTGCTGTTTCGAATCTCGGCAAGCTGGTTGTCATTTAGCCTGCTGACTTCATGACCATCCAGTATGTATGTTCCAGATGTTGGTGTGTCAAGACAGCCTATGATGTTCATAAGAGTTGATTTTCCTGAGCCGGATGGTCCAACTATTGCAACAAACTCGTGAGGGTTGATTTTAAGATTTACACCGTTTAAAGCATACACCTCATTCTCGCCCATCTTGTAGATTTTGTAAATATCATAAAGTTCAATCATAGCAAGCTTTCACCTTCTTTTTAATTACCTGTTTGTGTTACTCCCCTGAGAACTAGATGACTGATTCCTTGTGCCGGTGCCACCTCGGTTTTGCCTGAACTGTCTGAACTCGCCTGGCATTCCACCACCTGGTCCGCCAAACCCGCCCATTATGTTAAATCCCTGCTGAGTTTGCGTCTGTGTGGTTGTTGAGCCTGTTGAAAGTGGTGGCAGCACAACAATATCTCCTTCGCTAAGGCCACTTACAATTTCAATGTATGAGTCATTGTTTATACCAACCTCAACAGGTCGCAAAACCGCTCCTTTGTAGTAGCTGCTCCCCAGCAAACTTGCCATCCTTCTTGCTCGCTGCTGGGAAAAACTGCCTGTGCCCTGGCTATTTTGTGACCATGAACCTCTTGACTGGCGATTTGCCGACTGCTGCGTATTTTGTGTGCTGCTTCCTTCTTGCTGCTGCCTTTGTGGCCAGTTTTGTAAGTCCTGTTTTGAGCTTTGACTTTGCTGACTATTTCCAAAACCTCTCTGTGGGAAAAATCCGCCACTTTGCCCTTCTTGAGAGCTATTTTGACTTGAGCTTTTTACAAACACAAAGTACCTGTTGCCGAATTTCTGGACAGCTTCAAGCGGCACCATCAAAATATCTTGTTTCTGGTTTACTATTATCTCTGCGTTTGCGTTCATGCCAATTTTAAGGTCTTTTGGACTGTCAATAGAAATTGTAACAGAGTATGTTGTAACACCGTTCTGGGTTGTTCCCTCAAGCGGGATTTTGGCTACTTTCCCTGTCAGCGCATCTGTCTGTGTCTGCGGCAGTGCATCAACTGTTATATTTACTTTTTGCCCTACTTTTATTTTAGCAATATCAAGCTCATCTATGTCAACCCTAAATACTAAATTTTTGTTATCAAATACAGTTGCAAGGGTTTCTCCTTGTTTTATACTATCACCCTTTTTAAAGTTTATATTGGTTACAACTCCATCAAATGGTGCTTTGATGTAGTAGTTTTCTAAATTACTCTCTGCCTCTTTTAACTGCTCCTGCAAGTTTTTAAGTTGTGTCTGATAGTTCTTGAGTTGCTTTGACAAGTCGTCGTTTGAAAGCTTTAATAACACTGTACCTTTTTCGACAAACTGGTTATTTCTTGCAAAAATTTCCTCAACCTCACCATCAACCTTTGCCCTGACATTTTCTTTGTCTACATACTCCAAGGTTGAATCCTGTGTGCTAAGATACACATCATTTCCTGCCTTAATCTCAGCACTTGCTTTCATGCCTTCTTGCAGAGCACCGGGGTTTGAGATTGTTATTTCAACATCAAAAACTTTGCCACCGTAGTCATTTGTGTAAGTCGTGTTCCCAAGATAGCTTACTGTGCCCTGGATCGACTGGGAAATATCAGGA
This sequence comes from Caldicellulosiruptor sp. F32, assembly GCF_000404025.1. Taxonomy (NCBI): domain Bacteria; kingdom Bacillati; phylum Bacillota; order Caldicellulosiruptorales; family Caldicellulosiruptoraceae; genus Caldicellulosiruptor; species Caldicellulosiruptor sp. F32. The sequence continues at coordinate 15,633 of NZ_APGP01000093.1, read as the reverse complement.
ATGTAAACAACTGCTGGCGCACCTATCTTGACTTTGCCGAAAAGCGCTGCTGAAAATGGCAATGTAACTTTCAGCTTTGATGTATCAATTATTGTCAAAATGGTTGAACCTTTTGAAATTCTGTCTCCCTCTTGAGCATTCAGATTTTTAACATACCCTGAAATGGGGGCGGTGATAACAAGGTTTTTGATGCTCTCCTGAATATCTGCAATTGAAGAGTTTACATCGTCAATCTGGCTCTTAATTGAATCAATCTTGTCCTTTGCATCCTGGCTTTCAAGCTCAAATATGATATCTCCTTTTTTGACTGTGTCGCCATCGTTAAAGTTGACTTTTGTTATTGTTGAACTGACAGTAGATGTCAAATCAACGCTCTGAGCAGACTCAATCGGCCCAGAGCCCGAAACGGTGACAGTTATGTCTCCTCGTGTCACTCTTGCCGTTCTCTGCTGAACTGTTTGTGTCTGATCCTTTTTGCCCTGAACGAACTTGTAAATGCCAAACCCACCTGCCGCTAATATGGCTACAACTAATATAGAAACTATAATCCTTTTTGCAGCTTTGTTTTTAAACCCAATAGTAATCTTTGGAGTTTTTAATGATTTAATTCTAAATGCCATATGCACACCCTTCCTTTCACACTTTTCTGCTTTTTTACTTTGAACTGCTCTGGCTGTATGCTCCCATCACCATAATCCTTTTTGCAGTTGTTTTTTTACTGTCAGAATACCAGATGTAGACAATGTTGTTTGTTTTTAAATCCTTGACTGTCAGTTTTTTTTCTGTCATCTGACCATTTTGAAATGTTCTTGTAACAATTACTGTTGACTTTGAAATTGCTATTGTCTTTGTCTGGTTTGATAACTTTAGATTCATCATGTCTCTGCTAAATCCACCTTGAGGTACTTGAGAAGCCATTCTTTGCTGAGGTTGATTGTTTGATGTGTTTTGCCTTGGCTGTGGTCTTTGTATTGTTGCAACTGTTATGGTTATTTTGTTTGACTCAACTTTTTTGACAATACCAATAGCTTCTGGTGTCTGATATGGGTTGTATGTACCCTGGACAAGAATTCTTGAGACGGTTTTCTTTTTGCTATCTGCATACCAGATATATAAGATATTATTTGGTTTTAAATCCTTTGTTGACAGCTTTTTCTCTGCAATTTGACCGTTTTGAAATGTTCTTGTTACAATTGATGTTTTGCTTGAAACAGTAATTGTTTGCGTCTTGTTTGTTGGCTCTACTCTGCCTCTTCCAAATCCCCTGCCATTGCTTTGAGAAGAGAGCTTTGCGATGTAGATTGTGATTTTACTGCCAGAGATACTTTTTACAACACCAATTAAATCTGGCTGGGAATTTTGAATATTATTTGACTGGGCATATGATATGCTCCATGGTAAGGTTAACACTGCTGTTATAAAACTCAGTATTAATATAAGGCACATGAAAGCTTTTAGGTTTTTTGTTATTCTCATTTTTTGATTCATGCCTCCTTCTATGAAGATTCTTCCTTTTTAAAATATATTAGCAACAATTTGTGAATAAATTTTTAAATTTTTATAAACAAATTTTAATGAAATGTGAAAATTGTGAAATGCGGGAAAATAAAAAATCATTTTTTTAAAGCTTATAATTTCTGTGAATTGTCAGCCGACTTATCATATGATCAACCATTTCTATGGGAAATCAAGTATGCTCAACACTAATTACTATAACCATGCAAATAAATATTCGCAAATACATTTAATCTTCTTAGCAGAACAATAAAAAATTTTATTTCTATTGAGATTTTTGCACAATTTAGGTATATTTTATTGTAGGGAGTATTTTTCAAATACCAATAGGAGAGGTGATGATTTTAGATGAATAGGCGATGTCTTTTTTTATAGTGGTTCTTCTTTGGACAGCTACTGGTTTTGCAGCAGCCAAGCCAGACTATAAGCAGCTTTATGAAAAACTGTTGAAACAGTACAATAGTTTAAAGACTGAAAACGCAAACCTTAAAAAGCAAATTGCATCACTTCAAAATCAGGTAAAATTGTTAAACCAAAAAGTTGCAAGCATGCCTAAGGAATATGAATATGATCTTGTTAAAGATGATGTGACTATTTCAGAAAAACTTCCATTCATCAGCTATAAAGGACGAAGATATGTCCACTTTGATTCAATTATTACTACTTTTTTATGCATTACTAGTAAAGATTATGTATTCGATGCTCAAGAAAAGAAAGTTAAAATATTATCATCTTTTAAGAAAAAAGAAGGAACGTGGCTTACTGATCTTAAACCAACACATTTAGGAATGTTCTCCTCATTTGGATTTAATGATGAAAATATAACTGTCAATTATCAAAAATTCTTCAAAAATATCTGGTGGAAGCACTGGACAAACGAGGCCCAGTTTAGCCTTACGTACAAGATTGAGGGAAAATACAAGAAATTCAGCTGCTGGCTTGGCATAGCAGATTGTTCTACCAACGGTTCAAAAGGTGTAGTCAGAATTTTGGGTGATGACAGGCTTTTAGGCGAGTATAAGCTTGAATTGAACAGAAAGCCAACGTTAGCAGAAATAAATGTAGAAGGAATCAATGCCTTAACACTACAATTTGAAAGAACAATTGCTAATGACTTAGGTGATACTTATATTTGTATTGGCGACCCGCTTTTAGTTCCTTAAATCTTTATGAATGATAAACAAAATAAAAGAGGGTGAGAATTAAATCTCACCCTCTTTTATTTAATTTATTAATTATTATTTCCATGTTCCACTCATACTTGTCTGCGCAAGTTCATTACCAGCACTATCTTTTACTCTTCTATCTGCTTCATATGCTGGTACATAGTCTACCTTAATTGCGCTGTATCTCTTGTCACCACTGAACTTGAAGACTATATTGTCGGAGTTAACAACAACGCCTATATCAGGATTTGTTATTGCTCCTCCGATATATACCTTAAACTGATCAAGAACATACACTTTATTTACAACAGTTGTTTCACTGAATTTAACTGTAACCTCTGTAACATTATATGTTGCATTGTATACAGCTTCAACTGCAGTAATAGTTGGTGCAATCTTATCACTTGCAGTCACTGGTCCTACTGCATTGCCACTATTAATTGATCTTCCAAGCAGGTCCTTTGTAATTGAATTAGCCTTGATTCCTACAGTTACTGGATTTCCATCTTTCTTAGCATCAGCACCAATTGCTGTTGCAAGGTTCAAAACAACAGCTCTGCTACCTGCATCCCATGTTGCATAAAGAACTCCTATTGTATTTGTCCCTGCTTTGACCTCAAAATCACCTGCATAAAGTGTATATTCATTAATATTGCCAGTCAAGAATACTTTCAACTGTGTTGTTGAAACAGCCTGAACTCCATTTGTTGAGTCAATTGTAACAACTGCTGAATTGGAATCTACAAAGTTAGTAGCACTTTTTGCAATCGCAACTGTTGTCTTATTTCCATTTGTATCTGCAACACCAATTATCTGCAGATATGTCATATTAGCAAAATCAGTATCTTTAATTACAAGTTTTACAGTCTTACCGTTTGCCAACAATGTCGCAGTTGCACTGCTGAAATCTTTAAGTGCAAAGTTGCTATCCAGATACTTATAATTTGTAGCTGTATTAGCGCTTGCTGCATTCAATGTCTTATCAAATGTTATATAGAGTTCTGTTGTGTCGCCAGAAGCATCATTGTATACTATTGGAGCAACTACCTGCGGTGCACTTGTATCAGATAGTGTAGCTGTAACTGTCTGCGGCAAGCTTGCATTCTTAAGTGGTGTAAGGTCTTCAATACCGCTTACTTGAACTGTTACAACACCTGCTGGTAGAGCCGAAGCCAATACAACTTTCAATGTATTCTTAATCTGATTACCACTACTGTCTGTATCCCAGGTAATTACACTAATAACTTTCTGGTTACCATCTTTATCTTTCACAATAATCTTGTTGTCAGAGACATTAGGAACACGTACATCTTCACTAAATGTTACCTTTACTGTATAAGCATCTGGAACTGAAACTGATTTAACAGTTGGTCTTTCTGTGTCAATTGTTGGAACAACGTATTTTTCAAATTTTGCTGTCTGCCCAGTATAATCTTTAACTTCTATTGTAACCTTAGCACCAGATACTGGTATGCAAGTTGCCAACTCATCACCAGAAGTTATTGTTACTATGTTACCATCTATTGATGTGCCAGCTATAATACCATTTGACAACGATACACTTACAATGCTCTGTATTGCTTTGCTAAACTCAAGCTTAACCTGGCTAAGAGTTGCTGTGACATTCTTCAATTCAATAGGTGACTTGTCTTCTGCAACACTGAAACTCATCGATGGATTTACTACAAGCAACCCAGCTATATCTGTAACACCTGTAACACTCAATGTATTATTACCAACATTCAGAGGAATGTAAAGATTCAAAATAATTACGTTCGGGTCTATAGAACTATCTTCATTAAATCCCTTAACTTCTTTTACGAGGTACATTCCGTTCAATGTATAATTTGCAGGATTTGCATAGTTTTTAACTGGTTCACTGAACTCAACTCTAAGCTTCTGCGGGTTCTCAGCTGTAACCTTTACTATAGCCGGAGCTGTTCCATCTTGTACAGGGCCAATTTCAGTTGTATATGCCTCTTGAAGACCCAAACCTGTTTTGAGTGTAACTTTAACTTTGTCCCCGTTTGCTAAATCGTCTTTCAAAATTAGTGTAACCTTCTTCTTATCTTCGCTCAGTCGCACTGCTCCAATTGACTTTGTTGTATCTCCTACTTTAATTTCATAGTTATTTGTGTCAACAGCATAAACGTCCTTTACATCTCTATTGAACGTTACAACAACTTGCTTCAAGTTTGGTACTTCAACTTTTGCAACTTGAAGCTGTACTGGAACTGCCACAAATGTCTTGCCTGTATCATTACCCTTGAAGTAAAGTTTGTAAGTAGCACCTTCTGTTTGCGCTGCTGTCTTCAATACAAGCTTTCCTGCTCCAAAGTCAGATGCCTGAGTGTCTATTAATGTTACAGCAACTGTCTTTGACTCATCTTTTGCATCCTTAATCTCAAAGTCAAGAGGAATTACATCTCCATCTTCAAGTGTTGCAGGCTCATTGTTGAGATATACATCAACATAAACCTCTATTGTGTCATTTGCAACTGCTTTAACATCCTTAACAACTATTGTCTTCTCTGGTGGGAAGAATGCATTTGCAAACGCAACCGCTGCTTGACCTCTGATTACAAATGTCCCGATTCCAACTTCATCTTCAATACCATTGAAGAAACCAAGGTCAAGAGCTTTTCTTACATAGTTGATTGGCCATGTTCCAGCTGCTGGGCTCTCGCCTTTTGCAGCAACAAGCATCTTACAGAGCTCTTCAAATTTGACCGGTTGGTCTGGCTTGAATGTTCCACTTGGGTAGCCATTTACAATGCCAAGGTCTTTACCTGCCTCAACATATGCAAATGCCCAGTGATCCTGTGGAACATCTTTGAATGACTGCTCAGCATAAACATAGTCTTTTACCACATCTTCTTGACCTGTTGCTCTGATGATCATTGCCAAGATCTCCGCTCTTGTAAGAGTCTTGTCGAGCATCAGGTCGCCTTGCTCGTTACCTTTTAAAATGCCCTTTTCCTGAAGTACCTTTGCTGCCTGGTCATACACAGAACCAGCTGTCTCTTCTGTTGTAGCTTCGTCCTGTGCAAACGCAGGCGCAATTATTGATAGGGCAAAAAGCAATACTGTTACGATAGCGATGAGTCTTTTGAATTTTTTCATAACTACTCACCAAACCTCCTTGTATGATTTTTTAGTGATGAGGCTCTTGCTTTTTTATAACCTCATCACTTACAGCTAAAATTTTAACAACAGCATTTTAATAAGTCAATAGGTCTTTAGCATTTGTAACCAAACTGTAAAATTGGTGAAATAATTTTGCAAAAGCCCAAAAAACTTTTTAAACCTTGAATATCTGCATAGCTGCCTGTAAATCTTGAGAAAGTTTGTTTAGCTGCTCTGTCATGGCTCGAAGTTCTTCTATTGCTGCAAGCTGTTCCTGTGTCGAGGCAGAAACCTCTTGTGAAGATGCTGCTGTCTCCTCTGAAATAGCAGAGATATTTTCTATACTGTGAATAATAGTATCTTTTTCTTTATCAATTGCAGAAATTGACTCAGTGATATTCTCAATTCCTTTTATAAGCTCGTCCATTGCGCTTTTTATGTTAGAAAATGCAGAAGCAACATTCTCAACTGCACTGTTTTGTTGATCAATGACATTTTCTACTTTATCCGCAACCTCTTGTGCAGCTTTTGTCTGAGCTACAATCTTCTTTATCATATCCTCAACTTCCCTTGTTGACTCTTTTGACTGGTCAGCAAGTTTCCTAATCTCGCTTGCAACAACTGCAAAACCACGTCCAGCTTCTCCTGCTTTTGCCGCCTCTATTGAGGCATTCAAAGCCAAAAGTTTGGTCTGTTCAGAAATTCCACTTAAAACCTGAATAATCTTCCCAATTGACCTTGAATACTCTGCAAGCTGATTGATCGTTTGAATCATTGTATTTGTAATGTGAACAGTCTCGTGAGTAACGTTGTTTAAGGTATTGACAACCTCTGTTCCCTTGTTTGAAAGCTGTGAAACGTTCTTTGAAAGAGCGCTCATTTGATTTGCGGATGAAACAATCGTGTCAATTTTCTCGCCAAACTTAGAAACTGTCTCAACAACGCTTGTTGCTTCTTTTGCCTGATTTGACGCACCCTCTGCAATCTCTGAGATTGCTTTTGCAACCTCATTTGATGCTGCAGCTGTCTCGGAGGCAATTGTCGAAAGTGTTGAGATCGCAGAGCTAACCTCTTTGCTAAGATTTACACCTTTTTCAATCAAGGCCTTTATGTTCTTTGCCATGTTGTTAAAGCTATAGGAAAGAAGGCCTATCTCGTCATTTCTATTTATGTTAAGACTTACTGTCAAATCACCCTTTTCAGCAATAGCAAATGTCTTTGTAACAGTTTCTAAATCTTTTACAATCCTTAGAGCAAAATAAATTCCTATCACAAGAGCTGCAACTGTAAATATTATTGTAAGGATGATGATTATAACTTCTAATCTACTTGCAGATGCAAGCATCGCTTCAACAGGAACTAAACTTACTATTATCCAATCTTGCTCAGGAATGCGTGAATATGTAACCAAAAATGGCTTGTTATCAAAAACTGTTTGGAATGTACCTTTTGTGTTTTTACCTTTAACTTCACTTAGTATCTTGGTAATAAACGGTGTGTTTGCATTTGGAGTAAGTTTTCTTGTTGTTTCCCACTCGCTTGGCAAAATTACCTTCCCAGCAGGTGATACTGCAAGCATATAACCGCCCTGCTGTGAGATATTTGTCGACTGAAGTGCACTTCTTAGCCACTGCAAACTAACATCCAAAATCAAAACACCCAAGGTCTGGGATGATGAAATATCCTTAAAGGGCATGCCAACTGAAAAAGCATATTGTGGGATTGTTTGGCTTTTTTGGTTTGCTACTTCATCTAATGCTTCATAGTGATTTTCTAAAAATACTGGTCCATCTGCTTCCATAATCTTTTTGTACCAGCGTGCCGATTTCAGCTTGTTAAAATCTATATACTCAGCAGAAAAATATGGGTAAAGAAGAGAATTGTCCTTGTCTACTAATATATACGCTGCAGAGAGCATTATGTTTGTGACAAATATGTTTTGAATCATTTTATCAGCATCAGTTTTCAGCTTGTACTTGTCATAGTCTTCTAAGGTGAGCTGACGTGATTCTGAATAAAGCTTCTGAATGACGTCATTTGACATAAGCTGCAGGGCTTGGTCTCTGACTGTGTCAAAGATTAGTTGAAAATACTGACTGCTTGCCTCTGTTGCAGCAAGATATGACTTTTTACTTTCGTTTATTACTGAAGTTACAGAAGTCCTGACCGAAATGATGTCAATAATTAAAATAGGAATAACCAAAATCCCCACCACAAGCAAACTCAGTTTTCTTGCAAGGCCCTGCTGAAATACGAATCTTTTTAAAAACGACATTGGGTCTTTTTTAGACAATTTCCTCACCTTCTAAAATTTTAATTTTATTATATTTTTGATTATACATCATTTGAGAGGCAAAATGTCAAGAGAGTTTAAATTTTAAACTATCATTTTTGAAAAATCAGAGAAGAAAACAAAAAGGAGCTGGAAGAAAGAATAGTTTTGTCCAGCCCCTTTTGCATTTTATATGGTTCTTTTACGGACTTCTTATGGATTTAACTTCTGTTTAAATCTATGCACGCCATTTTTAATCTCAATTATCACTGCAGACTTTTTAGCGTTGTGTTTTGAGTCAATTGAAATAATACCTGTTAGTCCGACAAAGTTTTTAGTATTCTCAAGGGCTCTTCTCAGTTTTTCTCTGTCAGTTGTAGAACCTGCACGTTTTATTGCATCTGCCATAAAATATCCTAAGTCATACCCAAGTGCTGAGAGGGCATTTGGTTCTATCTTGTATTTTTGCTTGTATCTCTTCACAAAGTCTTGAACCCTCTTGTCTGTATCCTGTGATGAGTAGTGGGTTGAGAAAAAGATATTTGTTGCATATTTTTTCCCTGCCTTTTCGACAACTTTGGGGTCATCAAAGCCGTCAGTACCAAGAATTGGCATCCACATTCCAAGTTCTCTTGCCTGCTTGATGATAAGTCCTGCATCGTCATAGTAAACAGGTGTAAAGATAACATCTGGCTTTTTGTCCCTTATCTTTGTCAATATCCCATTAAAATCCTGTTCACCCTGCTGGAACGCTTCTTCTGCTACAACTTTACCGCCACCTTTTGTAAATGTCTCTTTAAAGTTCTTGTAAAGACCTTTGCTGTAATCAGACGCTGCATTGTAAAGAATTGCTGCTGTTTTTACCTTTAACGTCTTGAGTGCAAAATTTGCCATAACACTTCCTTGGAACGAGTCATTAAAGCAGATTCTGAATACATACGCCTTTGTCTTTCCAGTTCTTTCATCAATTGTAACTGAATCATCTGTGGCAGTAGCTGACACAAGCGGTACTCTGTATCTTGTTGCGGCAATTGAAGCAGATTTTGTTGCACCTGATGTCACAGGGCTTAACAGGGCTAAAACATTCTCTTTTGTTGCAAGCCTTGTTGCAATATTTAGCGCTTCTGTCTTGTCAGATTTGTTGTCAAATACAACAAGCTCTATTTTCTTTCCTAAAACTCCACCCTTTTTATTAATCTCTTCAACTGCCATCTTAAGGCCTTCTAAAGTCCTCTGTCCGTACTGCGCAACAGCACCAGACAACTCAAGATTTACTCCAAGCCTTATTGTTTTTGAGCTTGAAGCAAAGGCAAAGGCAAATAAACCTAAGATTAAAATTAAGGCAGATGCAATGATTAGAATTTTTTGGAGCATAAGTTTTCTCACGAAAAACCATCCTCCCGTCCTAAGATATACTTTGCAGTATCAAAAAAGGGCAAAGGAAAACCTCTACAAAAGACCACCTTTGCCCTTTTGTGCATATCTTAATAATATGTGTTGAGAATATTTTAATTTAACAAACAAGACTTGTCAATAAAAATATTAGAAACAGGAATCTATGTTATTTCTGTAGTGCTTGACTGTCTAAACTCACTGTCTTTGCATACTCATATGAGATTAGTTCACGCAACGGGGTTTGCTGCCATCCAACTTCTTTGTGAGACAGCTCTGAAATAGCGCTGCATGTTTTATCTTTCAATGCATCAATGACCATATTAATGGTCTGCAATTCTTCTTGGGTAAATACTGATAAGTCGTAGTTGCCTTTGCTCTTAATCTTTGTTTGGATTGCCCCATCAGGAGTCTCATACTCCTCAATAGTGTATTTATCACTTGGGTATGCTGCTATTTCTTTGTATGCGAATTTTTCAATCACTGGCCCATAAGCATATTTGATGTATCTTAAGCCAGTTATTGAACGTAAACAACGTTTAAAGTGCATAAAATCAATATACCATAAAAACTTATTAAGACTGCTCAAATATAAATTTTCAACTTTTTCAGCAATGTAGCTTATCAAATTCTCCAGCTTTTCAAAGTCAAACCTTCTGAATCCATTGTAGATATCTTCTGGATGTTCAAGCTCTGCAGAGATAATTTTTTTCTTCAAATCAGCAAGAGAGTCTCTGATTTTCTCCATTGTTTTTTGATATGTTCTTTCAGTTATTCTCCCAGATTTAAATGCTTCTTCCACTTTTTCTTTGAAAAACCCTTCAGATGTTAAAATCAGTTTAAGAATATCACTATGTGATTTAGAAGGCAAAGCTCCTCTTTCATACCTGTTTATTGTCATCTTGCCCCAGCCAAGTATCTGCCCCAGCTCTCTTTGAGAAAGTCCATATTTTTCTCTTATCTTCTGGATTTCTTCAGGGGTAATCAAGCCTGTCAACTCTCTATAGCGTTGATAGAGCCTTTTTAGATTTTCGTTTTCGATGTCTGGCACAAACAACTCAGTATCACACTCACTGCAATGCGGAACATGTTCTTCAACATTGACTTGCACACCTTTATATTCTCTAACCAGATTTTTTTCAACTTTAATTTCAACATGCTTTTTACACTCCGGACAATATGCCCTATTCATCATTCTTTTTCACCCCCTTTTCTTGAGATTCATCCTCATGAAAAGAAATGCACACCACTTCTTCTGGTGGATTGTACCTTAGTTTTATGTATATTACAAACATCTAAGTATCTGTTGTTTTTGAAAATCCAAATGTCACCTTCTTTATTATCAAGATGGTCTTGTTCTGCCCCTTTGACATAATCTCCTGGCTGAAGTTCCAACAATATGTCCTTTACATCGTCTATTAGCAAACCCCATTCTTTCAAGAATTTTATGTTTTTCTCTCTTTTGACAAAACCCCATTTCCCTGCTACTATTAGTTTTTTAATTTCGAGTAGATAAATTTTGATAATTTCTTCTTTTAGCTTTTCAATCTCTATCGCCTTCTTTCGTGCAACTTTAAAAACACTTTTTGCATTTTCATTATATCATATAAATTTTATTATTGCCACTATTTGATGGCAATATTCAACTTTGGATAAGATAATGAAGCTTACTTCATAACCTCAAACCTTGAGGTAAACTCCAAAAGCTCATCTAAAGCCTCAAAATTTAAGTTTGGTGCATTTTCAGCTTTTATCTGGACAAGGTCCAAGATTGCAACCTCTAAAGCTGCAATGCCAGTCCTCTCACCTATCCCTCTTATAGAGCAGTTTACCATTGAAGCACCGTATAGCCACGCACAGACTGCATTGCTCTGAGCTTTGTAAAAATCGTTGTGACCATGCCACTCAAGCCTCTCTGGTGGTATATTGGTGCTCTTTGAAATTGTGTAAATAATTTTAGGAACGCTTCGTGGCAAGCTTGCATACTCATATGGCACACCAAACCCTAAAGTGTCGCACAGTTTAAAATACACCTTTTTGTCACACTTTTTTGCCATCTCTTCAATTGCCAACATAAGTGGAATTACAAAATTTTCAATATCTGATCTTGTGATGTCTTCAAGATGAACTCTTGGGGTAATACCAAGTGAAAAGGCTTCTTGTATAACATCGATGTACTGGGCGGCAATTTCTGACCTTGTTTTTTGAAACTTTTTGTAGATGTGATAGTCTGAGCATGACATCAAAATCCCTACTTCATCAAGTCCAAACTCTTTTGCAAGTTTTAGTTCCTCTTTTTTACTTCTCACCCACCCAACTACCTTTGGAAATTTGAATCTTTTTTTCAAGCATTCCTGAACACACTGTCTGTGATAGTTTGTATAAAGAAAAAATTCGGAGTATTTTATAGTTCCAGTGCCATTGTCAATGTAGTGAAGATATTCGAAAATCTTTGCTACATTTTCTTTTCCTATATACGAAATAGCTTGCTGACCTTCTCTGAACGTGCTGTCTGTTACATATAGCTTTGACGGTATATTGAGGGGAACAGAAATACTATCAAATATAACTCTTGGAATACTCTCATATGGAAATATTTCTTTAAAGTAATTAGGAGCGCCTTTTTCAAAATCTTGAAAACTCTTTTTTGCTGCACTTACCATTTTTCTCACATCCTAACAGATTTATAGTCAAGTTTTTCAATAGTCAACGTTGTTCAAAAGTTTCTTTGTTAAGTAAAGAATTAAATATGAAATTATTATCATCACAAAACTCACAGAATAAGTTTCCTCCTGATTTTGCACATATAGTTTGTACAAATAAAGTGAGATTGTTTGAGTTTTTCCAAAGACATTCCCCGCAAAGACAACTGTTGCGCCAAACTCGCCAAGCGCCCTTGAAAATGTGCCAAGTATGCCAATCACAAGCCCTTTTCTTGCAACTGGTAAGTACACACGCCACAAAATTCCAAGCTCATCAAGCCCTAAGATGAGCCCTTCTTCTTTTAACTGTTTGTTTATGGCCAAAAACGAAGAGTATGCTACTTTCAAATAGTATCCAATACTAACAAAAAGCTGAGCAAGTATTACTGCAAAGGTGGTAAAAGGTATCTCAAGAGAAGCTTTGTCAAGTATTCTCCCTACAAATCCGACTTTGCCATACAAAAGAAGCAAGAGCACTCCCATCAAGATCGGTGGCAGGACGTTTGGAAGGTCTATTATCAGCTCAAGAAAAGCGATTCTTCTTTTTGTGCTGGCAAGAAGATATGCAAAAGGTGTGCCTATTAAAAATGCCAAAATACAGCAGATGCTGGCTGTAAAAAAAGAAAGCCCAAAGGCTGTGATGGTCTCTTTTTTTGTTATCATATTAAAAAGTTTTGAGTATGGTACAACAAAAAGTAAATTTAAAAAAGGTAAAAGCAAAAATATTAAAAACGGAACTGAAAGAATAAATACCTTTTTCATAATAAGCTCACACGCTTTCACAAAAGAAACTTGATCGGTTTTCTTTGCTATTCATATCCTGCTGACTTTAAAATAGCTTTGACTTTTTTTGAACTTAAAAACTTTATAAACTCCTTTGCAAGCCTATTTTTCTCAGATGTTTTGATTACCCCAACATAATGATAAGCCTGAACATTGTACTCATCAGGAATAGAAACAATACCCAGTTTTGAATTTATGGCATCTGTGAAATAAACAACACCTGCGTCAGCCTGCATTGCCTTAACTTTTTGGATAACATCAGTAATCTGAAACTCTTGTGAGATGACATTTTGCAAAATCTTTTTGTACAGGGCAGGGTCTTTGCTTTTTACTTTGTTTAGAAACTGTTGTGTCCACATACCAATTGGTGAAACAGTGTCTGCTATGCAAAGCTTTACACCCTTTTTAGATATATCCTCAAAGCTTTTCACCTTTTTCGATGAGCTGACAATAGCAAGAGTAGTTTTAGCAAATGTCAAGTAACTATTTATATACCTCTTTCCTTTTATTTCATCAATGTATCTTTTGTCTGCTGAAAAGAATATATCACAAGAAGCGCCACTTTTGAGCTGCGTCACAAGTACATGAGTGCCTGCAACATTCATTTCAATCTTGCAATTTTTCTCTTTTTCAAACTGGTCAGCTATTTTTTCTATAACCGCTTCTAAAGTATTTGGTACAAAAATGACAAGTTTATCATTTTTAGAGCTTTGAGCTTTGGTAGTCTTTGAAAAAGCAAATCGAGAATAGGTACAAAACAAAGCTGCCACAAGTACAGCTATTACAAAAATTGAGATTACAAATAATTTTATCCATTTTGTTCTATTTTTCATTCTATTCTCTCCTTTTCTTCCTGAAGAAACGGTCATTTTTTAAGTCATAAAAAGATCCAAAACCTCTTTGATAGCATCTTTCACAAGCCCATGTCTTTCTAAAACAATCTTGTCAGAAAGCTTTTCCAAGGCACAAAGTCCAACTTTGTTTGCTATTATCACATCACAGTCTTTTAGCATCTCAACTCTCTTTTCCATCCTCTCCTGGCTGCTGCAACTCTCAATTCCTTGGTCTTTAAACTCTCTAACACAGATTAGATCGCAGCTGCCATCGTCAAACAAATCAACAATCAAAAAATTCTCGCTGTTACCAAAGTGTCTGTTCACAAGCTTTCCATCACTGGTGGCAATTGCAACTCTTTTTCTTTTCATCTTTTATCCCACCACCAAAAATTTTTTCAAATCATAAGCATGCCAATTGCATCAGACCTGCACTGGTTGCAGTGGCTAATCTGGTCAATGATACTCTCACACCTTTTTCTGATGTTATTTACTGCATCGCAAGACGGCCTTTTCAGATGCGAAAACTTGGCATACGGTCGCAATGGCATGATGTTCATAACACTGACTCCAAGTGCTTTGACCGTCTTTGCAATCTCTTCTATGTGGTCCTGGTTGATATCAGGAATCAAGACAGTGTTTACCTTCACAACAAGCCCTGCTTTGCACGCCTTTTCTATACCCTTTTGCTGTTTTTCAACCAAAAGCTTTGCTGCATCCTCGCCAAAGTACAAAACCTCATCGTACAAGGCAAACTCATAAATCTCTTTTGCTACCTCAAAGTTTACTGCGTTGACAGTTACGGTTACAAACCTTACACTGCTTTTCAAAAGATCTTCAGTTCTGTCTTCAAGCAAAAGCCCGTTTGTGCTGATACAAAATATAGCACCTTTGTCATAGCTTTTTATGAGCTCGAAGGTTTTAAAAGTCTCGGGGTTGAAAAGTGGGTCGCCAGGCCCTGAAATTCCAACAATCTTTAGCCTGCTGTCTGATGAAGCATACCTTTTGTATCTTTCTAACGCCTGCTCAGGTGTCAAAACCTCAAGGCAGGCACCAGGGTGGTTTTCGTTCATGCATGAGATGTTTCTATCACAATAGTTACACTTTATATTACACGCTTTTGCAACAGGAAGATGTATTCTTCCAATCTTGCTTGCTGCATCTTTTCCAAAACATGGATGACCATAGTTTCTATTTCCCATCTCAAATCAGCCTCCAAACAGGTGCAAAGACTTCTTTGTATACGTCAATAAGCAAATGCAAAAAACCTTCAAAACAGGCATACGGCTTTGTCTCTTGAGGCAAAACCAAAAACGGCACGCCAAACTTATGAGAAAGGTACCACTCTCTTGTTCCACCAATGAAAAGGTCGGGCGAAAATCTTAATATTATCTCTTCAACCTCTGCACAGTTAAAATCGTCCACCAATATGCTGTCAGGAAGTATACAGCGCGCCATCTCGTAGTCGTTCGAACATCCAAACTGGCTACCACAAACCAAGATTTCAAGCCCTGCTTCTTTGAAAGCATTTGTCATAAAACCTATGCGCGATGCCCCTAAAAGTACGATTGCCTTTTTGCCTTGCAATTTGCTTTTGAAAAACTGTATCTTGTGTTTTATCTTTGAAAACTCTTCATCTGCAACAATTTCAGCAGCCTTTTCTTTTCCAAAAAATTTTGCTATCTTTTTAAGTGAGGTTATAGTATTCTCAATTCCGTAGAAAGAGACCTCCATATACGGTATTGAAAACCTCTCTTTCATAAATTGAGCAAGTAATAGTCCAGAACTTCTGCAAAGCAAAAGATTTAGCCTTGCATTTACGCTTTTTTCCATCTGAGAAAGAC
>NZ_APGP01000092.1:0-9235 GCF_000404025.1 Caldicellulosiruptor sp. F32 | reverse complement strand
CAAATTAGGATAAATTACCATATCAGGGCCAAGTTCATCTATCAGAGGTTCTAAAGACTTATATGTAAGGTAAGAAAAGATATAACTTCCTGCCCATAAATCTTGGGTTTTACGCGCTGTTGCAATAAAACTTTGAACAGGTCCGATAGTGAAAAGTAAAAATGCTGGTATATCACCTTTTAATTCGCCACAGGAAAGTTTGTCAACATCTGTAATAGCAGTTGCAATTGCACTTGTCTGAACTAAATGGTTGTAAATTGAATGAGAAGGTATTCTACTATCTGCCGGATGTATGTTTACCCATTTGAAAAACTCAGGGACATATTGCCAAAGAAGTAAGAAAGCTAATTTTGCTTTTTCATCATCACATTTCAAATAGGAACATACCTTTGCTAACAGTTGAAAAAAGTGTTCTAATGCAAGGTGATTTTTTTCAAAGTATTTGTGAATGACTTTTTTTCTGTATTTTTCTTGAGTAGATATCATGAAAATGGATTTCTTCTGGTTTTCTAACTGTTGAGGTTTTTCGTTTAAGTCCTTCGCCTAATATTTCGTTCAGTGGATAAGAAATTTTATCAGCAATTTTTGTCAGCTCTGAGAATTCTTCTATACATTCATTAGGAATAATATAGTTTAGAAATCTTTCTGCCACTATTTCATGGATTGCTTCGTGGTTTTTATTTTTTGGACACATAAAATTTTGTATATTAAGTTTTGGCTTGGGGTCTGACTCACCCTTATCAAGACTCAGTACCCACTGTTTGTCAAGAGGGTCATGTAAGAAGGCTTTTAGTTTTAGCTTCCATATGCTCATTTTACTCACCTTTCAAACTTTAGATAAGTTTCGACATGTTTGAACATTCAATGAAAAAGTTTGTATAATTATATCATATATGAACAAAAAATCAATAATGAAAGTTAAATCGACTTTACCACAGGAGGTTTTTAGAGTGAGATTAATATATCAATTAGGACGTTTGGATGCTAATATGGAATCTCAAAAATTTAAGATTGCAGGTGATGCTGATGAAAATTACATTGAATCTGAACTAAGTTCTCTTTTTTTAAAGAAATATTTCGAAAACAGAAAAGAAAATGAAATGGAAAGTGAAACAAAGGTGATACTACTTTATCCTGTAAGTTTACCTTTTAATACTACTTTGCTTAGAAGTACAAAACTTGATGAAAAACTCAAAGAAGAAATTGTAAATATTTGGGGAAATGAGGATGAATACCTTAAAAATCCATATGAATTTTTTGGAAATAATTTCCCTTATGGTAAAGAAAAAGATGATTTCATAGTTATTCACTCAATAGGTAAATATCCATACGGTAAAGATGAAGAAGGTACAAAAGAAATAAGGTTTGATACTGTTTATGGAGACATTGTGTTAGAAATTTTCCTTGACATGCTAAAAAAGATATCTCAAGGAAAATAATTTAATATCAGAAGCTTATATTGATATTTCAAGCGGACACAATATTTATATTTCAGCTATGCTTGAAGCACTCAGGCATTTTGCTACATTTACAAATTTAAGACACTGGGTAGATAAAAGAAAAAGACCCAAATTATTTATAACAATTTGTGATCCTATTTTGCCTGGTAGTCAAAATGTTCATCAAGTATACAGGGAAGAGCAGCGATTTGTTGTTTTCTTTGAGTCTCCTTTGAAGTTAAATGATTTGAAGAAAATTGAAAAAATATTCTTTAACAATGATGAATTTAAGAAAGATGTAAAGGATGTTTTAGAAAGGTTTTTGTTGACTTTTAGCGCTATAAAAAACAATGTACCTCTTTATCTGTTTGATGCCAATAGTTTCATTGACAAATCAGACGAAGTTAGTAAAATGCTCAGCAACGTAGTTGAATACTTACATAATAAAATAACAGAAAGTTACAGATATTCTCCTAAGTTGGATAAAAGTATTTGTATTAGAATAATAAATGCACTTGGGTTTTATTTGGGAATAATTGATGTAATGAATTATTCAAAAATTTCACCATATGAGCCTAAAAAGGGTATTTTAATAAAAGATGTAAAAGATAAAGTAATTGAAATGTACGACAAATTTGGTCTCACTAATAATATTGATATTTTGGAAGTTGAGCTGCACAAACTAAGGGGACTATATAAAAAGATTGATCCAAAATTGATTAAAGAAAAATGTAATAATTATTTGGAAAAAATAAAAAACGGAAAAGATTCAAAAGACAGAATGCAACGCAATTTTTTTGCTCACTGTGGACTTGAAGAGCATTTTGTTTTTGTAGCGGAAGAAAAGGAAGGCACTTTTGTAAGGTATATTGAGGAATTGCCTGAATTAAGAGATACAATAAAAGAGATGCTTCTTCAACGAATATAAAAAGCGGAGCATCTTGTGCCCCGCTTTTTTATTAAATTGTCCCAAGCTTTACCTCTGCCCATAAACCTCACCAGATGTGGTTTGCTGCTCTTGAGAAATGCTTCCAGATTCAGCTTGGTTTGTTTGTTCAGAACTTTGCTGAGTGCTGCTACCAGAACTGCTTTGCATCTCACTTCCTTGCCCTTCCAAATTACCACTTTGCAAAGTCTGATTTTCTCCTTGTGGTTGAAGATTTGGCTGATCCTGTGGCAGATTTTCTAGTGCTTTGTGAATGTTACAGTACTTTGTTGGTGCTTGGTACATATAGTCATCAGGTGGCACGATTGACTTTGAGGCATCAGGCCAGATAGGGTTGTCTCTGCGAATAAATACCTTCTCAATGAAATTAGGACAATACTGGGTGGCCAACGCTTTTGATTCTGTGCACACTTTTAGCTTAACATGCCTGTCACAGTACTCTGTTGGCTCTGTGCCAGCGACAAATATCTCCTTTATCACCTGACTGCCTCTTGGGTCTTGCTTACATAGTTCTGTTGCAAGTTTTCCTGATTCTTTGCAAACGTACTTTTCAACAATTCCAGCAGGCCTTGTAAACTGTGTACTTACACCTTTTTTGCTCACAACCTTGTCCATTATACCTTTAAAAATCTTTAAAGCCGGGTTTGTACCATAAAGATAATTTAATGCAACAGGCTTGTCTTCACCAACCCAAACACCAAGAGCATAGTTTGGTGTATACCCTACAAACCACCTGTCTTTACTATCATCAGTTGTACCAGTTTTTCCGGCAACAGGGTAAGAGAATCTCACACCAACTGTAATTCTTGCGGTGACAACGCTTTGCAAAATATTTGTCAAAATGTATGCATTTTTCTCGTCCATCACCTTTCTTTTGTAAGGTGTTCTTTCAAAGAGAGTAACACCATTTTTGTCTTCAATTTTAGTAATAAAATAAGGTTTTATATATATCCCACCATTTGCAACCGCAGCAAATGCAGCTGTCAGTTCAATTGGCTTTACACCATAAGTAAATCCACCAATTGCAATAGAAAGGTTATTCATGTCTTGTGGAGCCAAAGTGGTAAATCCAAACCTTTTTAAGTTTCTGTACACATTTTGAATTCCAAGGTTGTATGCCACTTTAACAGCTGGTACGTTTGCAGACCACTGAAGGGCTTCTCTTACCGTCATCAAGCCTTTATAGCCTCGCTTGCCGGCAACTACATTGCTCTTGTACCAGTTTCTTGGTGTGTAGCCTCCCACCGAAAATGGAACATCGTCAATTATAGTTGCTGCAGTATATCCATTTTCAAGCGCAAGGGCATAGTCAGCAATTGGCTTGATACTAGATCCGGGCTGGCGGACAGACATTGTCGCCCTGTTTAAAAGCCTTACACCTTTTAAATTTCCTCTTCCGCCCATTATACCTTTTACTGCCCCTGTTGAAAAATCTATCAAAACTGCTGCTGCCTGTGGCTGTGGTGTACCAGATGCATCATAATGACGAATTTTGGGCATGTATGCAGGGTCAGAGAATACATCTTCCATAATGCTTTGTATAGTCTCATCCATTGTGGTGTAGATTTTAAGCCCACCGCCATAGATAAGATTTTCTGCCTCATCCTGGGATATTCTCTTTTTGCTTGATAAGGCCTCGACTGCCTCATCAATTACAGAATCAACAAAATATGGATGCTTGTAAGCAGATTCAACAGAAAGGTCTTTTTTAACATACACAAGCTTTTGATTTATAGCCTCTAAATACTCGTGCTCAGTGATGTAACCAAGTTCTAACATTTTTTTGAGAACTAGCTCTTGTTTTTTCTTTGCATGCTCAGGGAAGACATAAGGATTATAATATGAAGGGTTTTGCGTAATTCCTGCAATTAAAGCACACTCTGCCAAAGTCAGTTGTGAAACATCTTTCCCAAAATAAGTATAAGCAGCTGCCTCCACACCATAAGCGCCGCTCCCAAGGTTTATTGTATTTAAATATTCTTCCATAATTTGTTCTTTTGTCCATCTTTTTTCAAGCTGAATTGCCAAATACTGTTCTTGTATTTTTCTTTTAAAGGATTTTTCAAATGTCAAAAGTTTGTTTCTCACAAGCTGCTGAGTAATTGTACTTGCACCTTCAGAAAGACTTCTACTTTTGATGTTATTGAAAATTGCTCCAATTATTCTTTTGATGTCAATTCCATTATGCTGCCAAAACCTCTCATCCTCAATTGCCACAAAGGCATTGATAAGGTTTTTTGGTATCTTGCTATAAGGTACTCTGATTCTGTTTTCGTTTCCGTGAA
Source organism: Caldicellulosiruptor sp. F32 (assembly GCF_000404025.1). Taxonomy (NCBI): domain Bacteria; kingdom Bacillati; phylum Bacillota; order Caldicellulosiruptorales; family Caldicellulosiruptoraceae; genus Caldicellulosiruptor; species Caldicellulosiruptor sp. F32. Next base: position 4,565 of record NZ_APGP01000092.1, on the reverse strand, counting down.
GTCGAGCAATTTCGTTTCCACTCTGGTCATAGACAATAGTTGTTTGACTGTCATTTGAAGAACTTGTTATTATATCCAAAGCATTGGGTGGTATTGCCTTTATGTATGCTGTGACCATTCCAAATCCAGCGCCAATTGCAACTACAGCACTTGCAATAATCAAAATTAAAAGTGTTTTTAAGAAGCTTCTTATAAAGATTCTAAATGGGGATTGCTTTTTTGGTTTTTTAGAACTTTTGCTTTTTTTGATTTCGATAGCCATCTGAAGACCTCCTTTTATTCAATTATACCACAAAAATCAATAGCTATACCGTTTTACTGAGTTTATACAAAACCTCTTGACAACTTGCTTTTCTTTATAATTAACTTATGATATAGTATAATAAAATTGAATATACTTATTAAACTGATAGAAATACTGAATTTTTGTGAGGAGAAATAAAGATGAGAGAGAAAAAAATTAAAGTAAAAGAGATTTTAGACAAAGCTTACAATAAACACCATTTTACAAAAGATGAGATAAAGTTTTTGTTAAATAGCGAAGGCGAAGAAAAAGAGCTTTTGTTTGCATATGCAGATAGGGTAAGAAAAGAATATGTTGGTGACGATGTATATTTAAGAGGGCTTATAGAATTTTCAAGCTACTGCAAAAACGACTGCTTTTACTGTGGTCTTAGGCGAAGCAACAGAGAAGCTCAACGCTACAGGATGCAAGAGGATGAGATAGTTGAAGTTGCAAAAAGAGCATATGATATGGGTTACAGGACAGTTGTGCTTCAATCTGGCGAAGATCCATATTATACAAAAGATAGAGTTTACAGTATTATAAAGAAAATAAAGAAAGAAGTAGATGTCGCAATAACGCTTAGCATTGGTGAAAGGTCATATGAAGAATATAAGGCTTTCAGGGAAGCTGGAGCTGACAGGTATTTGATGAGGTTTGAGACATCAAACAGAGAGCTTTATCAAAAATATCATCCTGGTATGAGTTTTGAGAACAGAATAGAGTGTTTGAGGTGGATAAAAAGTTTAGGCTATGAGCTTGGAACAGGGTTTTTGATTGGCCTACCTGGCCAGACAATAGATGATTTGGCAAATGATATTTTGCTTGTATATGAACTGGATAGCGACATGATAGGAATTGGTCCTTTTATTCCACACCCACACACGCCACTTAAAGATACAGAGGCTGGGTCTGTTGACCTGACATTAAAGTGTATTTCGATATTAAGACTTTTGATGCCAGACAGTAACATTCCTGCAACAACTGCTCTTGGGACGTTAGACCCTCTGGGACGTCAAAAGGGCTTGAAATGTGGGGCTAACATTGTTATGCCAAATGTAAATGACCTGAAGTACAAGCTAAAATATGAGCTATATCCTGGGAAAATTTGCATAAATGAAGATGCAACAAAGTGCAGAGGATGTATTGAATCAATAATTATTTCGCTTGGAAGAAAAGTAGGGCAAGGTTTTGGCCAAAGCAGGCATTATGAGCTCAAAAAAGCTGTTTATAATTAAATTCCATTGATTTTGACTACTTTATAGTATAAACTTTTGAATATAAACTGTACAAATATAAAAGAGCCTATAGCTTTGGCATCTTAAAAAGGGGATTTTAAAAGGCATGAGGATAAAGAAAAATAGCACAAACAAAAAATGGCTTTTAGGATTTATAATAGGAATTGTTTCGGGGCTTGTAATAGGAATTGCTGCAGGATATTATATTTCATCACACAACATAGCTAAAAAGCAACCGGTGTCGACCACAACTTCTTCCCAGCAGCAAGTTCAAAGTGGTGGAAGCAGTACATCTGGTAGCAATTTACCACAAACTTCAAATTCCCAGCAAAATACACAGCAAGAGCAAGGAAGTACCAGAACGCAAAAGCTAAAAACTTACAAGGCATATGGCAGGTTTGTAGGTGGAACTGATGCACACTCCATAGAAGTTAATCTTTTGAATACCAATTTTGACTATAAAATATTTGAAACCCACACAGCAGACAACCAGAAATACAATCTCCAGCCGGGGATGATTTTAGAGCTTGAATTTGAAGTACCACAAAGTGGCGGGAATCCAAAGATAATAAATATGAGTATTCCGGAAAGTGTTACACTCAAAGGAAAATATATAGGTCTTGCTGACAATAACTTTGCTGAGTTTTTGTTTGACCGAAAACATGTTGTGCTTCAAATAACAGCTGTATCAAGCAAGATTTCTTATCTTGATGAGAATACAGATGTTGAAGTGACATTTAAAACAAATCCTCAAGATCCAAACTCAAACCCTGTTGTGACAGACATCAAGGTTTTAAAATAAAAGGGGTTGCCACGAAATGTCAAAAGTGGCACCCCTTTTTTGTTTTAATTTGAGTTCTCTTGATTATATATATTTCCTCTCTTTATTGATGCGACAATTCCAACAATAGAGAGAACAGAAAATACAAAAAAGCTTATCTTCATACTCTTCAAAATCATTAGATAGTTTTCATGAGAAAGTTTTGCACCTTTTAAGTACAAAGAGAATATAAAAGAGACAATTGCCATTGAAAAAGCCTGGCCCATTACTCTCATAACAGATATTGTAGACGATGCTGCACCGTAAAGAGACTGCGGTACAGAGCTCATCACAACATTGGTGTTTGGTGATGAGAAAAGTCCAAAGCCAATACCCATGATAATTAGGTTTACAATAACAAGGACTATATTTGTCTTACTTGAGAACAAGGAAAAGATAAAAAGCCCTGCTGTTGTAAGAACCATTCCTGCCGTTGCAAGCTTTCTTGGTTCAATCTTTTCTGATGCCCTTCCTGAAATAAGTGATGTTATAACCTGAGAGATTGGCTGCAAAATCAAAATACTTCCAACAACCTGCGCAGGCAGAGCTTTTACAATTTGAAGATATAGCGAAAGAAGGTACGAGGCAGAGAATGTACAGCTGTAGTTTATAAGTGCTGCCAAGTTAGAAAAACCAAACTGTGGAATTTTTACAAACAACTTTACGTCAAGCAAAGGATTTCGAGTAGCAAGCTCAAATCCTACAAATAGTATAAGAAGGACACCTCCTAAGAAAAACAGCATCTTTGGTGTTTTACCAAGCTCAAAAGTTGATGCACCATAGATTAATAAAAAGAGTCCTACAATTGAAAAGATTGTTCCAATTTTATCAAGATTTTTGAGACTTTCTGCCAAAGAAGTATGCTGCTGCACTTTAATTTCTTTTTTAAGTAAGAAAAGACTAATAAATGACGCAACAAAACCTACCAAAAACGCAAACAAGAATATGCTTCTGAAGCCAAATAGCCGCACTAAGATTCCGCCTAAAAAAGGTCCTATTGAGGTTCCAAGGTAGACTGTTGCTGTGTTTATTCCAAGAAGCCTACCTCTTATTTTTGGCGAGTGGTTTTCAATCAAAATTGCAATTGATGTAACAAATACAAAAGCAGAAAAAAAGCCTTGCAGTGCGCGAAATATGAACAACACAGTTATATTTGGTGCTATAGCGCACATGAGTGTTGAAATAGTAAATGAAATAAGACCTGTTATAAATATCTTTGTACGTTCAAATGTATCTGATAGCTTTCCCATTGGCAGAATAAACGCAGCTGAAAATAGCAAGAAAATGGTAATAACAAGGTTCAGGTTTTCTGCAACCAAGTTAAATTTCTTAGCAATGTCAGGTGCGGCGATGTTAATTGCACTTGACATAAAAGGAACTAAAAATGAGGAAGTTGTTGTTGCAATGAGTATATTTTTGTTAATCTTTTGCTCATCTGTACGCTCCATACCGTATGACCACCTCTTTTGTGTGTTATGGTTCAGTTTGAGAGCCTACAAACTATATGATATCACTTTTTGCTCAAAATATATACTTTGAAAATTGATGAATTTTAGCACTTTTGAGTCTTTGACGAGGCAGGGTAAAAAGGTAAAATTAATTATGTAAAGTTGTTGGATAAAAATAAACATAAATTTGCGGGTGATAAAGGAAGGATGAAGGTTGCGTGGAGTGCGACACACCAAGAGTTTTTGCTGTCTGACGGGTATTATTTTTCAGGGCTTTATAAGGAACTTACAAAAAGAGGGGTATTGATTGAGGAAGTAGATGATTTTGATAGGCTTTTTGAATATGATGTCGTTGTTTTTAACTATCCTGAAAATCCGTTCAGTGTTGAGGAGAAAAAGAGAATACAAAAAGTGTTGAATGAAGAAAAAAAGAAAATTATCTTAACAGCTCATTTCAGGGGTAAGGACAGAGTTTTTGATGTCTGCAATGCTATAACTCAAGATTTTGGAATAACTGTCTTGCCAGAGGGAGTTAAGGATGAGTGCTGCCACTTAGAAGATGACAGTTTGATTATAACAACAGACAATATCAAAAAATACGCATCAAATGTAAAAGAGGTTGTGTTTCCATACTCAGCTCCGCTTTCTCTTTCAGACGGTGTAGAAGTCATATTGAAAGGTCGAGATACTGCGGTTTCTGATTCAGGTGAGAAGGCACCAATTTTGATTGCACAAAAGAGTTTTGAAAGTGGAAGCAAATTGATTGTCTGCGGAGG
>NZ_APGP01000091.1:0-2034 GCF_000404025.1 Caldicellulosiruptor sp. F32 | reverse complement strand
CTAATTGATGAAAAGACAAAGGAAGAGTATAATATTGGTGATTCTGATACTGTCTCGGCACAGTATGTTATAGCTCTGCCATGGGCATTAGGACTTCTTGAATCTCTTTTGTATGCCATTCTTGGTGTAGCCGGCATTATTGTAGTTGGTGGAGCAACTTATTACTTAGCTGAAACATTAGTTGATAAAATAAGAAACAGCTCATACGACTATTTTTTAGCTTATATTTCTGACGACAAAAAACTTTATGTTGGCCCTGCTGTTGATTTTAGCACAGCTAAGGCTGTAGTCTTAGACGGTGGTGATATCTTTGCTAAAAGTAGAAATTCTGCAGAATTATTAGCTAAAGAAGTAGTTTTTTATGCGTCTATTCATGGTTTTCCACAAGCATATTATTATGAACATAAAACTCCTCATAAAGATGACCCAAATTATTTTCCTCACTTTCACGTATTTTTTAATGAGATTAGAAAACGACCTCATATATTCTATCCTTATTAAACTCAAATTATCCTACTTTTAAGAGGTAGCTAAACAAACTTTTTAAAGCTACCTCTTGTCTTTTAAATACAAAGTAGTCAATGCTTTTATTTAGGAGGATAAAAATGACGAACATTGAAGTTGTTTATATTCAAGATTTATCATCTGAAATGCATAATGTTTTAAAAGATAATCAATTGGGTAGTTTACCATTAGAGTGCAAAAATTTCTTATTAAGAAGTGTATTAAAGCAAAGCACATATAAATCTATTGGAATATGTTTTATTGATATCTCAAATCTTCAACTTAAAACCTACCTGTTTAAAAAAGAGTTAGATGAAATTATTTATTTTGATGAAATAAATAACTTATTATATGGGTATTACTGGAATATTGCAGATGACTATGTTAAAATCACTGTTAGGAGTATTAACTTGCTAAATACATATGAAAAAGACATTATTGAAATTCCTATTGTTGAATTGAGGCTATGGGAAAATCACTTAGAACAGGAAGGTATAAGTAATTTCATTGTGCCTCCCATTCGCTTTTTTAAAATGGTAAATTCTCGCTATATAATAATTATACACAGAAAGTTTTCTGTTCCCAATTCTGATAATGAATGGCAAATTTATGTAATAGACCTTTTTGAAAATAAATTTTATAGTTACATTTACGATAATGATTCTAAAAAGCCATTTCCTATATCCTATATAAGGTATTTTCCTGTTAGCAATAATGACGGTTTTATATTTATCAAATTTGGACAAATTGACGCTGAGGAAAAGGAAATGTATTGGCCACCAGAAAATTCAAGAATGATTCAACACTTTTGGGAGGCTTTTGCATTTTATCCACTGAATAAATTTATTGAAGATATTAAAAATCAAAAATTATTTTTAGACGCTTATATTGTTGAACGTATCTCAGAAAATTTTTCTTTTCGCTATTTGGATGATATTGAATCGATAAAAGATTTGTGCTTCTACTATATTAAGAAATCTTTAAAAACTAATTTATCCAAACTTATAAAATTAGAACTTAAAAATTATACCAAAGAGATAATGCAAACTTCAATCAATCTTGATAATAAATTCATGCACTATAATAATGGTTTTCTAACGGCTATCTCTTTATCAATTGAAGAAATAAATGATAAACAAAATCTGTTAAGAATAAGTAAAGAATTTTTAAATGGTAACAATACAAAAAGGGTAAATATTCTCCTAAGTAAAGAAGAGCAATTTATGCCAGATATCATGTACAAGTACATCTTAAAACATGGTCTTTTTTTAACTTTCTCCCCTCGTTTTGACTATAGAGATATTCCAAAGCATTATAAAACAAAGGTATATTCATTAGAGTCTTCTTCAGCTTTTTTTGAATTTATCACAAAATACCCTCTTTCAAGTCCTTTTACAATTACACTTGTTGAAAAAAACAAAGCGAATGATGAATTTTTATTAATCTTATAATAGCAAGTTTTTTTGAAATCATTTTTAAAATCTCTTCATTTAAAGCAAAACTTGAAAAGGATAAATAAAAGTTTGCCAC
>NZ_APGP01000090.1:0-1263 GCF_000404025.1 Caldicellulosiruptor sp. F32 | reverse complement strand
GATGTAAACGGATGTTAACGGCAAATTTACAGAAGTAGTTTTTTATCGGTCTTATCTGAACTATGAGGGATGTAAACAAGGGGGTGTTGGAAAAACTACTATTGCACTTGCACGTTTTATCTAAACTATGAGGGATGTAAACGTAGCGAACAGCTGTTAATGATAAAATAAAATCATCAGAAATGACATCAAAAATTCCCCACCTGCTACTTAATGTGAAGCCTTATGTAATAGTATAGAATAAAAAATTAGGTATATAGGAATTTTTATACTTTTTGCAAAGGAACTTTTGATTGAAGGAATCAAGGGCAATGGTATAAAACTCTCTAACAAGCAGTTTAGTGAAGTTTATGAAGCATATAAACAATTAGCAAAGCAGATGGGATTTGAAAATGTACCTGAAATATAGGTAATTGAGTCAGGTGGATTTTTGAATGCCTTTGCTATGCGGTTTATTGGAAGAGATTTTGTAGTTGTTTATTCTGGTATTCTGGAGCTTGCATATAAGGGAAGTCTTGATGAAGTAAAGTTCATACTTGCACATGAACTTGGGCATCTTAAAGCAAACCATCTTAAGCATAGGCTGATACAATTTGGTTTAATGTTACCTTTTTTAGGTCAAGCATGTTTGAGAGCTTGCGAATATACTGCTGATAGATATGGAGCTTATTTTTCACTAAATGGTGCTTTAAAGGGTTTGATTTTATTAGCAGCAAGCAAGGGGTTGTATAGAAATGTAGTATTAGAAGAGTTTTTAAAACAGGCAGAAGAAGAAAGAAGCTTTTGGATAAGTTTTGCAGAACTTCTTGCTTCTCATCCTCATTTGACAAGCAGGATTCAAGCAATTAAGGATTTTATTAAAACTTTAAAACCCTCTAATTCTCCTTCTGAAGTTTATAATGTGGAATCTGTCTCAGATAGCAGGTGTTCAAGTAGATTTATTATATGGGAAGAAGATTGAATACATATAGTGTTATAAACCCATAGAGAATAAGTGAGTCTACTATTCAACTCGATGTTGTAAAATGTACTATTTAATATGAAAGTAAAAAGAGGGCGGCTAAAAACATAATTTCAGAACTCGAAAACACCAACATATAGCTCAAATACAAAACTAATAAACTACTAAATACTGACCAAAAGGGACTATCCACTTGTCTTTTTGGATAGTCCCTACTTAAATTTATCTAACTGCCAATATTAGAAATATTTAACTTTATTCACGCTATGTATCTCTCTGTGAAAACAATCTTTGGTTGTTTG
>NZ_APGP01000089.1:0-4466 GCF_000404025.1 Caldicellulosiruptor sp. F32 | reverse complement strand
AAAGAGAACATTGCGGTTAGATGTTGAAATACTTGCAACCAAGCCTAATGGGCTGGAAAGTAGCGTATCGAGTGCAACTACTACTGCTGCATCCTCAATATTTAACTTGTTTGATTATGCATTATACACAAATGGAAGCTTCGTGGCAAATGTTAACTTTACCATAATAGGCGGGAATGTACATACAGGCGGTGACATACAATCACACGGCGGTTTGCAAACTGACATTAATAATTTGGTGGTAATGGGTGAGTTATCACTGGGTGTGAACGGTAATCCACAAGTTCGCGAAGACAATGTAAAAGTGAGCAATGTAACTTATATTAGGTCAAATTTGAGAAGAACGGGTGTTGGAGATAGAAATATTAGCTTGCAGATGGGTATAACGTACGTGGGGGGAAATGCGGAATTATATGGTAGAGGTAGATATGAGTTTGATGAGTTATACTGCGATGGGAATGTCATAGTTAAAGGTAGTACAGCAAATGCGGTAGATGTTGTAATAAAGAAAATAGGAGTAATCAGGGGTGCGTTAAGAATACAGGATCAGGGGACAGTTACAATAAAATCTGGTGCGGTAGTATATTGCGATTCGATTCAGTTTTTGAACAATCCAACTACGTTAGTAATAGAAAATGGCGCAACCATTGTGACGAGGATGCCGCCTGACTACAGTCGGATTGTTAATTCAGGTGGGGTTATAAATGTAGTGTCCTCAGTTCCGTATCCGCCCTTGCCACAAATTTTAAATGAGATAAGAAATTTTAGTTTTCCTAATAGTACAAGTATACCATCGATAACACCCCATGATCCAGTTCCACCAGCCTCAATTGACAGTGCTGCAGATATTTCTAAATCACCTCCGCAAGTTGTTGTTATTGGAGAAAATTGTAATGCAGGTGAAATTGAAGTTGAGATTCAAAACAGGTTAGCAAGCATGGGCGTTTCGCCAGTTCCAAGTCCACTCCAATTGCATGTTTTTGCAAGGAACAACATTACTATTTCAGTGGGAACGAGAATATTAAATGGTCAATTGATTGCGTTAGGTAATACTCTTAATATAAATAGTTCGGGCGGGAGTCCATTTGATGGTGTAACATTAATATATGGTTCGCCGAGTTCACTCATTCAGAATCATGTAACAAATACTACTGGGTATGTTCCACCGGCAACAATATATAACCAAACAAATGCAATTCAAAATGATACTTTATATAGTGTAAGAAGAAGAAATATTATTGTAAGATAATATTGTGAAAAACCTTAGTAACACGGATATGTAAAGGTTTTTTCCTACTATCCTAAAATGAAAAAGTAGTTGACAAATCATTGGTGTTAGTGTTACAATATTATTGCAATGTGAAATAAAGAAATTAAAAAATTAAATATGAAGTGAGTGGTCGAAAGGGCAAACCTGTCGAAAGGCAGGGGCGCAAAGCCATGGGCCTGTCGGGAGTAAAACTTCCTATGGTTGCCAGGCTGCCGAAACCTACTCGGGCTTAATAGAGGGTTGAGAAAAGGTTAAAACGGCGTCTGGCGTGACGCCGTTTTATTTTTGGAATGAAATTAAAAAATGGTTCATAGGTATATGTTAAAGTATAAAGAAGATAGTAATCTAAAATTTATATAGATTCTTCTGTAACGCTGAAAGAAGCTATCCCCTAACCCCCTCTTTACAATATTATATATACTTATATATTGGCTGCCGTGCAGAGGCAGCCAATATTAACTTTGTTTAGCTACTGAAAAAAGTTTCTACCACATCATAAAGCTATTCAAAAAAAAATAACTATCTTTTCTTAACCGATCATATCCATATGAATTCCGTTTAATATCAAATTATTTTGTTGCATTTTTTTGACCTCCATAGAGCAAAATAATGCAAAATATTAGAAACATTTGTGTTATAATTTTGTAATAAAAAGAATATGAGAAATAAAAGTACGTATAAGGAAGGAAAATAGAAATAGCGTAGTGTGTTTTTGACAATTAAACAAACAAATTAGACAAAAAAAATCAATTGGCATGCACATATTTTGGGTATATAATAGAATCGAAAATTATAATAAACTGAGTGAGGGGGTTAGAGATTTATGAAGCGTTACAGAAGAATTATTGCCATGGTTGTAACTTTTATATTTATTTTAGGAGTGGTATATGGGGTTAAACCATGGCAGGAGGTTAGGGCTGGTTCGTTTAACTATGGGGAAGCTTTACAAAAAGCTATCATGTTTTACGAATTTCAAATGTCTGGTAAACTTCCGAATTGGGTACGCAACAACTGGCGTGGTGATTCAGCATTAAAGGATGGTCAAGACAATGGGCTTGATTTGACAGGTGGATGGTTCGATGCAGGTGATCATGTCAAATTTAACCTTCCAATGTCGTATACTGGCACAATGTTGTCATGGGCAGTATATGAGTACAAAGATGCGTTTGTTAAGAGCGGCCAATTGGAACATATCTTAAACCAAATCGAGTGGGTTAATGACTATTTTGTAAAATGTCATCCAAGCAAATATGTATACTATTACCAGGTTGGAGATGGCAGCAAGGACCATGCATGGTGGGGTCCTGCTGAGGTTATGCAAATGGAAAGGCCTTCATTTAAAGTTACACAAAGCAGTCCAGGTTCTGCGGTAGTAGCAGAGACGGCAGCTTCCTTAGCAGCAGCTTCTATTGTTTTGAAAGACAGAAATCCCACTAAAGCAGCAACATATCTGCAACATGCAAAAGATTTATATGAGTTTGCAGAAGTGACAAAAAGCGATGCTGGTTACACGGCAGCAAATGGATATTATAATTCATGGAGCGGTTTCTATGATGAGCTTTCTTGGGCAGCAGTTTGGTTGTATTTGGCAACAAATGATTCAACATATCTAACAAAAGCTGAGTCATATGTCCAAAATTGGCCAAAAATTTCAGGTAGCAACACAATTGACTACAAATGGGCTCATTGCTGGGATGATGTTCACAATGGAGCGGCATTATTGTTAGCAAAAGTTACCGGCAAGGATACTTATAAACAAATTATTGAGAGTCACTTAGATTACTGGACTACAGGATACAACGGCGAAAGGATAAAGTATACTCCGAAAGGATTAGCATGGCTTGATCAATGGGGTTCTTTAAGATATGCGACAACTACAGCGTTTTTGGCATTTGTTTATAGCGATTGGTCTGGTTGCCCAACTGGTAAAAAAGAAACATATAGAAAATTTGGAGAAAGCCAAATTGATTATGCATTAGGCTCAACTGGAAGAAGCTTTGTTGTTGGATTTGGCACAAATCCACCAAAGAGACCGCATCACAGAACTGCTCATAGCTCATGGGCAGACAGTCAGAGTATACCTTCATATCATAGACATACATTATATGGAGCGCTTGTTGGTGGTCCAGGCTCTGATGATAGCTATACAGATGACATTAGCAACTATGTGAATAATGAGGTAGCATGTGACTACAACGCAGGATTTGTTGGTGCATTGGCAAAGATGTACTTATTGTATGGTGGAAATCCAATACCTGACTTCAAAGCCATTGAAACACCAACAAATGACGAGTTCTTTGTTGAAGCTGGTATAAATGCTTCTGGAACAAACTTTATTGAAATTAAGGCGATTGTTAATAATCAGAGTGGTTGGCCCGCGAGAGCAACAGATAAGCTTAAATTTAGATATTTTGTTGATCTGAGCGAATTAATTAAAGCAGGATATTCACCAAATCAATTAACCTTAAGTACCAATTATAATCAAGGTGCAAAAGTAAGTGGACCTTATGTATGGGATGCAAGCAGGAATATATACTACATTTTAGTAGACTTTACTGGTACATTGATTTATCCAGGTGGCCAAGACAAATATAAGAAAGAAGTTCAATTCAGAATTGCAGCGCCACAGAATGTACAGTGGGATAATTCCAACGACTATTCATTCCAAGATATAAAGGGAGTTTCAAGTGGTTCAGTTGTTAAAACTAAATATATTCCACTTTATGATGGAGATGTAAAAGTATGGGGTGAGGAACCAGGAACTTCTGGAGCAACTCCAACTCCAACACCTACAGTAACTGCTACACCAACCCCAACACCAACAGCAACATCAACACCTACACCCACACCAACACCTACTCCGACATCAACCCCAACGTCAACCCCGACACCGACAGTAACAGTTGTACCTACACCGACACCAAGCAGCACACCTGTAGCAAGTGGGCAGATAAAGGTATTATATGCGAACAAGGAGACCAATAGCACAACTAACACGATAAGGCCTTGGTTGAAGGTAGTAAATAGTGGCAGCAGTAGCATAGATTTGAGCAGGGTAACGATAAGGTACTGGTACACGGTAGATGGAGACAAGGCACAGAGTGCGATAAGCGACTGGGCACAGATAGGTGCAAGCAATGTGACATTCAAGTTTGTGAAGCTGAGCAGTAGTGTAAGTGGAGCGGACTATTATTTA
>NZ_APGP01000088.1:0-1993 GCF_000404025.1 Caldicellulosiruptor sp. F32 | reverse complement strand
TTTTGGTTTCATATTCTATATCCTTCTTTAGAAAAATGAACAGATATTTGGTGGTTATTTTAGCTTTTTTATTCTATCTGCTGGAAAATATTATTGGAAAATTAATTAGTTCGTCAACTACATTTTCAATAGCTGATTATTTAATTATTCTTCCATTTTCTTCTGAAATTACAAATTACCAATATTTCCTAATCTTTATGATTATGTTGTTCTTTATAAGTCTTATTATTATAAACTTTAAATGTAGTAAGGATGAAGTATAATGAAATTTAGGCGAATTTTCTATTTAAACTTAGCAAGAAAATTTATAGCTTATTTTGCAACTTTATTTGTGGAATTAGTACTTTCGATTTCTTTGTTTAAATTTTTGAATAAGAATAAAGCATGGACGATTGATTTAATTCTAAGTCAAATATTTAAAGCAAACGTAATTACGTTTTTTTATGTACCCATATATCTTCTTTTGGTCAGTTCGCAAATACATATGGAAAATTGCCTGATTATTCTGAAATATACTTATGTTGAGGATTGGTGGAAGGAAAAAATAAAAATTTTACTAAAAGATACCTTAATCTATTTATTATCTATATACACTATACCTTTGATAGTAACTGTTATGTTGAGTTCAAAGTATTTAAAAGCTTTAAGCTACAAGGAGTTTATATTCATTTTAGAGTTTCTATTTATTGTGCTTCTTTTGTTAGTTGTATATGGAACAGTATATCTTATTGTATTGGCTATTATTAAAAAAACTATTGCAGCGTATATAATTGGTATATTAGTGCCTTTAATAGATTTTATCTTTATATATATCTTTAAGACAGGGAATTTTTGTGGTATTACCTTAGGTATGTTAATAAATTTTCTAATGAGCTATAATTTATCGCTAAAAAAGCATCTTTTTTTATTTGGAATATACCTTAGTTATTTTTTGCTGCTTTTTACCTTCTTGAACATTGTTATGACAAATACATTGAAAAAAATAGATATTTACAGAGGTGATAAGAAATCAGAAAACTGATAAATAGTTTTGTCAGTTCCTTAGTTATCTCTTTGTTAATTGATTTATATTGGCTGATGTCTTTGAAATTTTATAGTAATACTTCTGTTGAGATTTTTTTGATTTTGAGTTTCAATTATTTACCTTTTCCGGGTAAAGTAACTTCTTTTATATATCCTTTAATATATGCTTTGCCCAGATTATATCTTATGGCTACCTTAGGAAATGTTTTTTCTCATGATTTTAAAAGATGTGCAGTTTACATTTTTACAAGAAAAGATAGTAGGCTTTCATGGTATTTTAGTAAGCTTTATTTTATATCTTTACACATTTTATCTTTTCTGATTACATTTGTAATAACCACAACACTATTTGCCTTGGCAAATAAATTTAGGGTGGACTCTTTTATAAAAGGTCTATTGTGTTGTGCAATAATAGTTCTGCTAAATTTTATTTCTATAATGTTGTTTACTATAGTTGCAAATATATTATCATTATATATAAGTTCAAGAATATCCTTTTTGTTTACTATAACAGTTTGGCTAATATTTTTTGTTCCATCTTTTATATCTTTAAGTGATTTCAATTATCTTTTAATAAAATTCAGTCCTGTTCTACAAGCTGTTTTAAGTTGGCATAGTGATAGATTTATTGTAGATATAACTGGAATTTATGGAATAGATAGCATAAATGGTTTTAGCATATGGTGGTCAATGTTTATACTTGCTATTTATTTTTCGATTGTAGTGATAATAGGAATAAAAGTAGTTAAAAATATTGAAATATTCGAGAGAGATTGACAGGAAAGAGGTGATTTTAAATATGAAAGCAATAGAAGTTAGAAATTTAACGAAGATAATCAAAGGAAAAGTTATTTTGGATAATGTTAATCTTGAGCTCGAAGAGGGAAAGATTTATGGATTTTATGGTAGAAATGGTTCAGGCAAAACTATGTTATTTAGAGCTATATGTGGATTGATAAAGCCAACATTT
>NZ_APGP01000087.1:0-718 GCF_000404025.1 Caldicellulosiruptor sp. F32 | reverse complement strand
GAAAGTATTCTATCTACTATCCCACTAATACTTTCTGCATACTCCTTAATTGTAATTTTGTTATCTGTTTTTTCTGAGAACTGACGCCATCGAGGCTTATTTGTAGGAATACAAAAATCATGATTTCGTGGCATTAAGCTAATTAATAATTTCCAGCCAATTTCTGGTTCTCGTTCAATCAGCACATCTAAAGCTTTTAATCTCTGCTCTAAAGTTGCAAAAGTGTGAGGGAGCCACAGAAGAAAAATAGTGCGCAAACTATCAATGGGTCTATTGGCTAGCTTCCCTCCTGGGTCCAACATTGCGAGTTTTCCTAGTATAATAGTTACTCTTCCAAGTAATTTAGGGTCCCATGCTAAACCTTCTAACGCCCAAAGTAAACTTGGATGAGCACTATGTGAAATTAAAGTATCGCCAGTTTCGGAAAATATACCCATGATTGGAGACAATTCCTGTGAAAGTGAATCTTCAACAGCATCGAGAAATGATGAAGGAGAAGCCTCGGCAATAAGAGGCAATACATCAGATAAAGAGTGCCAGAGTTTCCAATCAGCATTATCTAATAGTTCACGAATTACACAATCCACCCAAGTTTGTGGAGGGTAAGAATAAGGAAGGTCTAATTCTTTTACATAATCACCAAAAACAGCAATTAAGACAAGTGTTTGAGCAATTCCTTCTCTTAATGTTTTTGAATACTTGGCTTCTTTTCCATACA
>NZ_APGP01000086.1:0-7753 GCF_000404025.1 Caldicellulosiruptor sp. F32 | reverse complement strand
ATGAGTGGCAGCAAGAAATTGAATGGTTAAAATCACAAGGTTTTAAGGGAGTAAAATTTCACCCTGATTATCAGGATTTTTTTGTAGATGACAAAAAGATGTATCCAATCTATGATGCTATTTTCCAAAACGATATGATTATACTTTTTCACAGCGGAGTTGACCCGGCTTTTATGCCACCTTACCATTGTACACCAAAAAAGCTTCATAAGGTTCTAAAAGATTTTTCGGGTGCAAAGATTGTTGCAGCGCATATGGGTGGATATAGGTTTTTTGATGAGACGCTTGAGCACTTGATAGGTGAAGATGTGTATCTTGATACATCCTTTTTCTTTGGTGAAGTTGATATACAAAATCCAGAAGAGATTTTCAGAAATCATGGGATAGATAAGATTTTGTTTGCAACAGACTCTCCATGGAAAGACCAGAAAAGAGAAGTTGAGTATGTTAATAGCTTAAGACTTTCTGAAGAAGAGAAAGAAAAGATTTTTTGGAAGAATGCACAGCAGCTACTTGGACTTAAAATTGTCCATAGGGCAAAGTGAGATGTTTTGCTCAAAAGTCACTTAACAGCAAATATTAGAAAGAGAGGCTTTTTAAAATTGAGAGCCAAAATAATTGTCAATAACTGGACGTTCAAAGGCGGGTATTTAGCAGAGCATGGTCTTTCAATTTTGGTTATAAAAGATGACAAAAAGATTTTGTTTGACTGTGGGCAGACAAATGCCATCGTGAAAAACATTGAGAAGATGGGTGTGGGCTTTGATTTTGATGCTGTGGTCCTTAGCCATGCCCATTATGACCACACAGGTGGACTTAAATTTCTTATTGAAAGAACAGATTGTAATATTTGGGTGCACAATGGATTTTTTGAGAAAAAGTTTGCCAATAGAGAAGGGGAGTACAAATTTATAGGTGAAAATTTTGAAAGGTTTGACATGGCAAGGTTTAAGATTGTCAATGAAGATGTCTATGAGATATTTGATGGTATTTTTGTGGTGAATGTTACCTCGGGTAAAGAATCTAGTGAGTTTTATATTCTCAAAGATGGTCGGTTTCAAAGCGATTTGTTTTTAGAAGAACAATCTCTTGTAGTTAAAGAAGATAACAAACTTATACTTATTGTTGGTTGCGGTCATAATGGAATTGAGAATATTATAGAAAAAGTGGAAGAATGCTTTTCTCAGAGCATCTTTGCAGTTATCGGTGGATTTCATTTGAAGAATTTTCAAAGAGATGATTTGCAAATGCTTTGTGAGTTTTTCAGGGAAAAGAGAATCTATAAACTTGTACCTCTTCACTGCTCTGGGACAGAAGCATTAATTCATTTTGGTAATAAAATGGCAAATAAGCTAAAAGTTTGTGGTGTGGGAGATGTGATTGAAATATAAACATTTTAAAAAGGTGGCAGTAGCGCATGAGAAAAGATTTCTGGGAAGATAAGATAGTTATTATTACAGGGGTAACGTCTGGTCTGGGGAAGGAAATGACAAAGATTTTACTTAAAAAAGGTGCAAAGGTTGTTGCCATTTCAAGGTCAAAAGAGTCTTTAAAAGGGCTTCAGAATGAGCTCATTAGTTTTTCGAAAAATCTCTTTTTGATAAAGGCTGACGTGAGCTTCAGAAAAGATTGTGAAGATGCATTTAAGATCATAAAAGATAAGCTAAAAACGGCAGATTTCTTAATTAACAACGCAGGAGTTGGCTTGAGATGTGAAGTGGAAGAAATAGAGGATCTTGATCTTAAAAGGGTATTTGATACTAACTTTTTTGGTGCATTTTACATGATGAAGTATGGAATAGCCTTTTTCAAAGAACTAGGAGGAGGCACAATTGTAAATATTTGTTCACTTGGTGTGAAAAGACCTGTGCCATTCACAAGCGGATATACGGCATCAAAGGCAGCACTTTCAACCATAGCTGATGTTGCAAGAATGGAGCTTAAAAAATATAACATAAATATTTTAAATGCATATCCAGGTTCTATTTTAACAAGCTTTAGAAAAAAAGCTTTAGGAAAGCCATATCCAGAAGATGAAGTCCGGCTTTCAAGGCTTTCGCCGGATGTTGCTGCAAGAAGAATTATCAGAGGTATAGAGAAAAGCAGAAAAGAGATCTACACATCTAAAAAAGACTATATATTTGTGCTTTTTACCCGCCTTTTTCCACACATTTCAGATTTTATCGTTGAAAAGGCATTTGAAAAGAGGTTAAAAGGATTATAATTGCCTTAACACCTAAATTCCTTGACATGAATAAAAATACGTGCTAAAATATTTCAAAATTTAATTTTGAAAAAATAGCAAGAAGCCATTGTAAAAGCAATTGTCCGACAAACTCGAGTAGCACGGTCGGACTTTTCATATATAAAGGGTGGGATTTGGTTGATGGCGAAGATGACGGTAGCACGGGCAATGGTAGAGGTTTTAAAAAGCGAAGGTGTAGAGATTATATTTGGCATTCCAGGTGCGGCAATCTATCCATTTTATGATGCGCTCTATAGCTCTGATATAAAGCATGTCTTAGTACGCACAGAACAGGCAGCAGTTCATGAGGCAAGTGGATATGCGCGCACAACTGGCAAGGTAGGTGTGTGCGTTGCAACCTCTGGGCCTGGTGCTACAAATCTTATAACTGGCATTGCAACTGCATATATGGATTCAGTTCCTATTGTGGCTATCACAGGTCAGGTAAATTCAAGTTTAATTGGAAAAGATGTGTTTCAAGAAGTGGATATAACAGGGGCAACAGCTCCGTTTACCAAGCATAACTATCTTGTAAAAGACCCTAAAAAAATTGTAAGGATTTTAAAAGAAGCATTCTATATAGCCTCAACAGGAAGACGTGGGCCTGTTTTGATAGATGTTCCTATAGATGTTCAGATGCAGGAGATTGAATTTGAAATTCCGAAAGAAATTGATATTCCTGGCTACAAGCCAAAAGAAAAAGGGCATCCTCTGCAGATAAAAAGGGCAGTAGAGGCAATAGAAAGCTCAAAAAGACCTGTTGTATGCAGCGGTGGTGGAGTTATTGCATCAGGTGCATCACAAGAGCTGCAAATTTTGATAGAAAAACAGAAAATCCCTGTGATTTCAACCCTAATGGGAATTGGTTCTATTCCAACAGACCATCCTTATTATCTTGGCATGATAGGTTCACATGGTCAGAAAGAGGCAAATTTAGCGCTCAGACAAGCAGACCTTTTAATTGTGATAGGTGCGCGGCTTGCAGACAGGGCCTTGGGTGATACAAAAATTACTGACAATATGAAGATTATTCATATAGACATTGACCCTGCTGAGATAGGAAAAAATGTTGATACAAATGTGCCAATTGTTGGCGATGCAAAACAGGTGCTTTCAGAGATTAATAAGAGAATTTCAGAAAGAAAAGATTTTTGGGCTCATGAGATTAAAGCGCAAAAGAAAGTTCTTCCAGATGATGACAAGCTTCATCCTTATGATGTGCTAAGAGAAATTTCAAGGGCATACAATGGAGATTATATAATCACAACAGATGTTGGTCAGCACCAGATTTGGGCAGCTCATAATCTATATATCAAAGAACCAGGAACCTTTATAACTTCGGGTGGACTTGGTACAATGGGATATGGCGTCCCTGCTGCAATTGGCGCAAAGTTTGGAAGACCCGATAAGGAGGTAATTAGCATCACCGGCGATGGAAGTTTTCAGATGCTTTTGCAGGAACTTGCAACAATAAAAAGAGAGCAGGTGCCCATTAAAATTGTCCTTTTCAACAATACAAGGCTTGGAATGGTATACGAACTTCAGAAAAAAAGATGCACAGGCAGGTTTATTGCAACATGCTTGGATGGCAATCCTGACTTTATGATATTGGCAAAGGCCTATGGAATTGAGAGTATGAGGCTTGAGAGTAAGGAAAAGTTAAAAGAGGCTATTGAGATTATGAAAAGCCACAAGGGTCCGTTTTTGCTTGAAGTTGTGACAAGTCCTGACGAGCCAACTATACCTTAAGGGTTTAATTGAGCTTACTAAAACTTTTGGTGATAGGGGGATGTAAGAAGGTGAAGTACACACTTTCTGTTTTGGTTGAGAACCACCCGGGCGTACTGTCTCGTGTTGCAGGGCTTTTTTCAAGAAGAGGTTTTAATATAGACAGCCTTGCTGTTGGTGTTACAGAAGACCCTACAATATCCCGCATGACAATTGTTGTAAATGGTGATGACTACATTGTCGAGCAGGTGACAAAACAACTGAATAAACTTATTGATGTTATAAAAGTCAAAAAGCTAAACCCAAAAGAAGCTGTTGAAAGAGAACTTGCGCTTATCAAAGTAAATGCTAATTCTCAGACACGTTCAGACATTATTCAAATAACAGAGATTTTCAGGGCAAACATTGTGGATGTGTCAAAAGAAACGCTTACAATTGAGATTTCAGGTGATGAGGACAAGATTGAAGCACTAATTGAGCTTTTGAAGCAATATGGTATTCGCGAGGTAGTCCGTACAGGACTTATTGCGATAGAACGAGGAAACAAAGTTATATCAAAATCTAAGTCTGAGGAGGATGATTAAAGATGGCAAAGATATTTTATGATCAAGATTGTAATCTAGACCTACTTAAAGACAAGACTGTTGCAGTAGTTGGTTTTGGCAGCCAAGGTCATGCACATGCACTGAATTTGAGAGATTCTGGTGTAAACGTTGTGGTTGGACTTTATCATGGCAGCAAGTCTTGGGCGAAGGCAGAAAGTCATGGTCTTAAAGTTATGACAGCTGATGAGGCAACAAAAGCTGCAGACATCATTATGATTCTTGTAAATGATGAAAAACAGCCAAAGCTATACAAAGAGAGTATAGAGCCAAATTTAAAAGAAGGAAAGGCAATAGCATTTGCGCACGGTTTTAATATTCACTTTGGTCAGATAGTACCACCACCATACGTTGATGTTATAATGATAGCTCCAAAAGGACCAGGCCACACAGTCAGAAGCCAGTATGAGGAAGGAAAAGGTGTACCAGCTTTAGTTGCTGTACATCAGGACTATACAGGAAAAGCCTTAGATATTGCTTTAGCTTATGCAAAAGGTATTGGGGCATCAAGGGCTGGAATAATTCTTACTACATTTAAAGAGGAGACAGAGACAGACCTTTTTGGTGAACAGGCTGTTTTGTGTGGTGGTCTTACAGAGCTTATCAAAGCCGGGTTTGATACATTGGTTGAAGCAGGATACCAGCCAGAGATTGCATATTTTGAGTGTTTGCATGAGATGAAGCTGATAGTTGATTTGATTTGGCAGGGCGGACTTTCTTTAATGAGATACTCAATCTCCGACACAGCTGAGTATGGCGATTACATGACAGGTAAGAGAATTATAACAGAAGACACAAGAAAAGAGATGAAAAAGATATTAGAAGAGATTCAAAACGGTACATTTGCTAAGAAGTGGATTTTGGAGAACATGGCAGGAAGACCTGAATTCAATAGTATTAGAAGAAGAGAACAAAATCTTTTGATTGAACAGGTTGGTAAAGAGCTCAGAAAGATGATGCCTTGGATAAAGCCAATAAAAGAATAAGGGTGAGGGGTTTTTAATGGGAAAAAGAGTTATAAAGATATTTGATACCACGCTCAGAGACGGTGAGCAAACACCGGGTGTGTCGCTCAACGTCAATGAAAAACTTGAGATTGCAAAACAGCTTGAAAAGCTCAAAGTTGATGTCATAGAAGCAGGATTTGCAATAGCCTCTCCTGGCGATTTTGAGGCTATAAAGACAATTTCTGAAAACATCAAAGATGCAGTTGTTGTATCTCTGGCAAGGGCGATTGAAAAAGATATAGATAGGGCGTATGAGGCGCTCAAAAAGGCTTCATCTCCGAGGATTCATACTTTTATTGCAACGAGCGATATTCATATGAAATACAAGCTCAAAATGACAGAAGATGAGGTACTCGAGCGAGCAGTTGCCATGGTAAAGTATGCAAAAAAATATGTGTCTGATGTAGAGTTTTCATGTGAGGATGCAACACGTTCAAGGATTGAGTTTTTGATAAAGGTATTTGACGCTGTTATAAAGGCTGGTGCAACAGTTATAAACATACCAGACACGGTAGGCTACACAACACCTGAAGAGATGAAAAGGATTATTCGAGCAATAAAAGAAAACATTCCTGACATTGACAAGGTCCAAATTTCAGTTCATTGCCACAACGACCTTGGCCTTGCAGTTGCAAACTCACTTGCAGCGGTAGAAGAAGGTGTTCATCAGGTTGAATGTACAATAAACGGACTTGGAGAAAGAGCTGGGAATGCTGCTTTAGAAGAGATTGTAATGGCTCTCAAGACAAGAAAAGACTTTTACGATGTTGATGTACTAATTGACACCACACAGATTTACCGAACAAGCAAGCTTGTATCATCACTTACAGGCGTGTTTGTTCAGCCAAACAAAGCAATTGTTGGTGCAAATGCTTTTGCGCACGAGTCTGGTATACATCAGCATGGAGTATTGTCAGAACGAACAACATATGAGATTATTGACCCTGTATCAATTGGTCTTCCTAAAAACAGGATGGTTTTGGGCAAGCATTCTGGTCGCCATGCGTTTGAAGAGAGGCTCAAAGAGCTGGGATACACCGACCTTACAAGAGAAGAGATTGACGCTGCATTTGAAAAATTTAAAGTTTTGGCAGATAAAAAGAAGGTTGTACTTGACAAAGACATTGAGGCACTTTTAGAGCAAAAGTCTCTCAATATTCCAGAGACATATGAGCTTGTGAGGTTCCAGATAATAAGCGGAAATGACTTAATCTCAACAGCATCTGTCAAGATAAAATCTGGCGAAGAAGAGTTTGAAGAAGCGGCGACAGGCGATGGTCCTGTTGATGCAATCTTCAAGGCAATTGACAGAATAACAGGGCTTCAGGTTGAACTTGATGATTACAGTATAAAGGCTGTCACCCAGGGCAAGGATGCTCTTGGCGAGGTAACAGTAAGAATTAAGAAGGATGGCAAAGCGTTTTTGGGAAGAGGCTTATCTACAGATATTTTAGAAGCAAGCGCAAAAGCGTATGTAAATGCTATAAATAAGATGCTGTATAAAATTTCAGAGGAGTAAAATTGACTCTTTACAATTTTTTAAATTGGGTTTAAAATAGTTAACAAATAAAAATTAAGGGTCAAAGGGGTGCAAAAGATGATAATACGAATATGCGGCGCAATCACAATAGTTAGCATTATTTCAATAATTAGAAAGAGAATAATTAAGTGGATTTATAAAATTTCATATGCCGCATTGCACCCATTTTGGCCTGTGTATGAGCAAAGAGGGTTTTTGAAAAGACCCTTAGGGCATCTTTAGAATTTGCAATCAAATTTGAGATTGAATTTTAAAAGCCCAGCCTAAAAAATCACAGGCTGGGCTTTTTTGATATTCATGAAGGAGGGAAAATGAAGTGGAAGATAATAAGGCCATCATCATCTATGACTCAACCTTAAGAGACGGTGCTCAGGCTGGGGGAATTTCATATACTTTGGAAGATAAGCTCAAGATTGTAGAGAGGCTTGACAAATTTGGTGTGAAATTTATCGAAGCAGGCAATCCCGGCTCTAACATCAAAGATCAGGAGTTTTTCACAAGGGTTAAAAAGATGAAATTGAAAAATGCAACGCTTATTGCCTTTGGTTCAACAAGACGAGTCGGGATTAAAGTGAAAGATGATATTAACATTCAGTCACTAATTGCAGCTGACACCGAAGCTGTTGCAATC